>NZ_JBHMCY010000040.1:44155-67914 GCF_042430725.1 Streptomyces cinereospinus
GGGGACGCCCCCGCCCCCGGCGGAGCCCGCCCCGCACCCGGCCCCCGCCGGCCCGGCCGCCCCGCGGGCCACGGCGCCCGAGGACCACCCCGGCACCCCCCGCCGCCGTACGGCGCTCCTGGCGGTGTCCGGCGCGGTGCTCGCCGCGGCCGCGGTGGCGGGTTTCGCGAGCGGCCTGTTCTCCTACGAGCCCCCGGCACGGGACGGCGCGGCCCCGGAGTCGGTGCGCGAGGCGGTACCGCAGGCCCGCACGACCCCGCCGAACCCGGTCGCCACGGCGGCGCCGACCACCGCGCCGTCGGCCCCGGTGACGCGCTCCCCGTCGCCGGCGCCCACGGCGTCGCCGACCCCCTCCGCCACGCCGACCGCGTCACCGGCGTCCGCGACGCCGTCCCCCACCGCTCCGGCCGCCGGGCCGGCCCCGTCCCCGGCCCGGACGACGGACTCCCCGGCCCCCGCCGACCGCGACGAGCCGGCCCCGGTCCTCGGCCGGGGCGACTTTGGCCCCGAGGTGACGGAACTCCAGCTCCGCCTGCGCCAGCTCTACCTGTACAACGACGACCCGGACGGCCGGTACACCCGGCAGGTCGAGTACGCCGTGCGCAACTACCAGTGGGCCCGCGGCGTGCGGGGCGACGAGCTGGGCGTCTACGGCCCGGAGACCCGGGAGAAGCTGGAGTCGGAGACCTCCCGGCCCTGACGCGCGCCCTCGCGCGGGACGGGACCGGCCCGGATCTCCCCACGGGGGTGCGGGCTTCGCATCCCCGTCGAGCCGCCTACGCGAACGAGACCCGGATCTCCCCGTCCCCGGCGTTCTCCACCCGCACGCCCGTCAGGTCCCGGACCAGTACGTCCGGGCGGTGCGCCGCGGCCCGCGGCCCCACCCCCACGACCCGCATCCCCGCGGCGCGCCCCGCCGCGATGCCCGCCCCGGAGTCCTCGAAGACCAGGCAGTCCGCGGGCGCCACGCCCAGTTCGGCGGCGCCCTTGAGGAAGCCCTCGGGGTCCGGCTTGCTCGCGCCCACCGACTCGGCGGTCACCCGCACGTCCGGCAGCGCCAGTCCCGCCGCGGCCATCCGCGCCGTGGACAGCGGTGCGTCCGCCGAGGTCACCAGCGCGTGCGGCAGCCCCCGCAGGGACGCCAGGAACGGCCCCGCGCCGGGGACGGCGACGACGCCCTCCAGGTCGGCGGTCTCCTCCGCGAGCATCCGCGCGTTGTCCGCGAGGTTGCGCTCCATCGGCCGGCCCGGCAGCAGCACGGCCATCGACGCGTACCCCTGCCGGCCGTGCACGACCTTCATGACCTCGTCGCCGTCCAGCCCGTGCCGCTCCGCCCAGCGCCGCCAGATCCGCTCCACCACGGCGTCGGAGTTGACGAGGGTGCCGTCCATGTCGAGCAGGAGGGCACGGGCGGTGAGCACGGTGGTGGCCGTCATCGGCAGCAGCTCCAGTACGCGACGGGGAGGGCGGCGGGAAGGGCGCCGGCGCGGGCGCCGGCCCGGGAGACAAGGCGGCCCCGCCCGCCGGTCAGGGAAAACGGGCGGGAGCCACTTTGTTTCTCCACGGTACAAAACAAGTCGCGCCACCGCCAGTGCCGTGGTCAACCCTTCACCCGGCGTTCAGCTCAGCCGGTGACGGCCTCCCACAGGCTCCACACCCCGAGGCCCAGCATCAGCAGCGCCGCGATTCTGGTGATCAGCCCCAACGGCACCCGCTTCATCAGCGCCCTGCCCCCGACGATGCCCAGCCCGGCCACCGCCCACAGCGCCAGCACGGCACCCAGGCCCACGGAGAGCGGATCGTCGTAGCGCGCCGCGAGGTTCGCGGTCATGATCTGCGTCAGGTCGCCGAACTCGGCGACCAGGATGAGCATGAACCCGGCCCCGGCCACCTTCCAGAAGGACTGGTCCTCCGGCCTGCGGATCTCCTCCTCGCCGTCGTCCTTCTTCAGCAGCAGCATCGCCGCCCCGCCCAGGAAGAGCACACCGGTCAGCGCGTGCACCAGCTGCTGCGGCAGCAGCGTCAGCGCGCTGCCCGCCGCGACGGCGAGCGCGACGTGCAGCGCGAAGGCCGCGGCGACGCCGGCGAAGACGTACGAGGCGCGGTAGCGGGTGCCGAGGACGAGTCCGGCGAGTGCGGTCTTGTCGGGCAGTTCGGCGAGGAAGACGACGCCGAAGACGAGCGCCGTGACGGTCGGGCTGATCAAGGTTCCTCAATCGGTCGGGGCCGCCGGCCGAGAGTCGGGGGAACATCGGACCTCGGCACGGCAGCACACGTGCACCCGTGCCGAGGGGCACGGGCGTGTACTGCTGGCCGAAGGTCTCGCTGGCCGGCCTCGTCGCCGAGGCCCGCCTCCGGGCGCCGGCCCAGATCCCTCACGGGCTGAGCAGTGTGTCGACGGTCCGGCGAAGAGCTACTCCCCTTCTGCGCCCCCCATCGTACGCGACGGCCCCACCGGCCCCACCGGCCCCCCGGCGGACGGCCCCACCGGCCCCACAGGCCCCACCGACCCCACCGGCGGGCACGTCCGGTCCCGCATCCAGTCGTGTCATGCCCGCGTCATTAGCTTCTCACCGAACGCACACCCGTTCGCAACACGGCACGGCAAGCATTCCCTCGCCCGCACGCCAACACCCCCACCTTCCCCAGGGAGTCCGCATGTCCAGGTTCTACGCGCGTCGACGGCTGAGCATCGCCGCGGCGGCCGGTGCCCTCGCCGCCACCGTGTCCCTCTTCAGCGCCCCCACCGCCTCCGCCGCCCTGCCCACCCCGGTCAGCGGCGCCACCGCCCGCTCCTACCTCGCCCAGCTCACCGTGGCGACCGAGGACCGCACCGGCTACAACCGCGACCTGTTCCCGCACTGGATCACCCAGTCCGGCACCTGCAACACCCGGGAGACCGTCCTCCAGCGCGACGGCTCCGGCGTGGTCACCGACTCCTCCTGCGCCGCCACCAGCGGCAGCTGGTACTCGCCCTACGACGGCGCCACCTGGTACGCCGCCTCCGACGTCGACATCGACCACCTCGTCCCGCTCGCCGAGGCCTGGGACTCCGGCGCCGACAGCTGGACCACCTCCCGCCGCCAGTCCTTCGCCAACGACCTCACCCGCCCGCAGCTGCTCGCGGTCACCGACGACGTCAACCAGTCCAAGGGCGACCAGGACCCGGCCACCTGGATGCCCTCCCGCACCACCTACCGCTGCACCTACGTGCGCGCCTGGGTCCAGGTGAAGTACTACTACGGCCTCTCGGTCGACTCCGCCGAGAAGAACGCGCTCACCAACCACCTGGCCGCCTGCTGACCCACCCGGCCTCCCGCCGTTCCGACGCGCGGCTTCCGGCGCGGAACCTCCCCGCCGGCCTCCGTCGTTCCGTACCGTACGGGGCGACGGAGGAGGCGGACCTGCGGGACGTCCCGTACCGAGCCGACCGGAGAAGAGGCGGGCGATCACGTGACCGGACTGCGCCTGGGACCACTGCTGCGCTACGTCGACGACTCGGCCGCGACCGTCTGGGTCGAGGCGAGCCACCCGTGCACCGCCGAGGTGCGCTGCGCCGACGGCGCGCACGGCTCGGCCCCCACCTTCCAGGTCGCGGGCCATCACTACGCGCTGGTGCCGGTCACCGGCCTGACCGCCGGAACGGCGACGGAGTACGAGGTGCTGCTGGACGGCACCCGTGTGTGGCCGCTGCCCGACTCGCCGCACCCGCCCTCGGTGATCCGCGCCGGGTTCGCCGACGACACCGTCCGGATCGCCTTCGGCTCCTGCCGGTGGGCCGCGCCCCCGGGCGACGCGAAGGACCCGGTCGGCCCCGACGCCCTGGACACCCTGGCCACCCGCATCGCGTCCGGTCCCGCGTCCGGACGCCCGGACGTCCTGCTGCTGCTCGGCGACCAGATCTACGCCGACGAGACCTCCCGGGCCATGCAGCGCCGGCTGGCCGCCCGCCGCGACCTGAGCAGGCCGCCGGGCACCGGGGTGGCCGACTACGAGGAGTACACCCAGCTGTACTACGAGTCCTGGCTGGACTCACAGGTCCGCTGGCTGCTGTCCACCGTGCCCACCTGCATGATCTTCGACGACCACGACGTGATCGACGACTGGAACACCTCCGCCTCCTGGCTCGCCGACATGCGCGCCACCGACTGGTGGCAGGAGCGGGTGGTCAGCGGCCTGATGTCCTACTGGGTCCACCAGCACCTGGGCAACCTCTCCCCCGCCGAACTGGCCGCCGACCCGCTCTACGCGGCCGTACGGGACACCCCGGACGCCACCGGCCTGCTGCGCGACTTCGCCACCCGGGCCGACGCCGACCCGGCGTCCGTGCGGTGGAGCTACCGGCGCGACTTCGGGCGGGTCCGGCTGCTGATGGTGGACAGCCGCGCGGCCCGCGTCCTGGCCGAGGGCGAGCGCTCCATGCTCGACGCCGGCGAGCAGGAGTGGCTGCGCACCGAGGCGCTGGACGAGCCGGGCTCGTACGACCACCTCCTGATCGGCACCTCCCTGCCCTGGCTGCTGCCGCACCTGGTGCACGACGCCGAGGGGTGGAGCGCGGCGCTGTGCCGGGGCGAGCGGGGGGAACGCTGGGCGCGCTGGGGCGAGAAGATGCGGCGGGCGGGCGACCTGGAGCACTGGTCGGCCTTCCCGGAGTCCTTCGACGCGCTGGCCGCGCTGATCGCCGAGGCGGGCTCGGGCGACCGGGCGCCGGCGACCGTGTGCGTGCTGTCGGGGGACGTGCACCACGCGTACGTGGCCGAGCCGGTGTGGGCCTCCGGCGGGCCGCGCGCCAAAGTGCTCCAGCTCACCTGCTCGCCCGTGCACAACTCGATCCCACTGCCGCTGAAGTTGGGTTTCCGCTTCGGCTGGAGCGGCGTGGCCCGCTTCCTGGGCCGCCGGATCGCCGGGCACGGCAAGGTGCCCCGGCCGCCGGTCGACTGGCGGTGCACGGGCGGGCCCTGGTTCGGCAACCAGCTCATGACGCTGACGCTGAACGGGCGTTCCGCGCGGCTGCTGCTGGAGCACACCCAGGGGGACGGGCGGGATGCGGCGCGGCTCGTCACCGTGGACGAGTCGGTCCTGACCACCCCATGAGACACATCCCGGACCTCTGGGACCCGCGTTGGCTTCTGGTGCTCCCGACGGCATGATGAGGCGGACCGTCCGCTTCCCGTGGGTTCCCACGGGACGCCTCGGGCTCCCTCGGGATCCCTCGGGCGGTCCGCCGCACTGTGCCCCACCTGCCCGGGAGTCACCGCCTTGCCTGCACCGACCGCGGAATCCATGCCGGACTCCTCCATACCGGAGGGTTCCTCGCGGAGGGCGCCGTCCGCGCCGGCCGTCGCCCTGGTCGGAGCCGGGCCGCGCGGCACCAGCGTGCTGGAGCGCCTGTGCGCCTCCGCCGCCGAACTGCTGCCGCCGGACACGCCGTTGACGGTGCACGTGATCGACCCGGCGCCGCCCGGCCCCGGGCGCGTGTGGCGCACCGCACAGTCGGGCGAGCTGCTGATGAACACGGTCGCCTCGCAAGTGACGCTTTTCACGGACGAGACCGTGGACTGCTCGGGACCGATCCGTCCGGGCCCGAGCCTGTACGAGTGGGCGGGCGGCGACCTCGGCCCCGACGACTACCCGACCCGCCGCCAGTACGGCCGTTATCTGGAGTGGGTGTTCGCGCGGGTGGTGCGGCAGGCGCCGGCCGGGGTGCGCGTCGAGGTCCACACGGCCCGCGCGGTCCGGCTCGACGACGGCCCCGACGGCCGTCAGGTCCTCGCCCTGGACGACGGCCGGGTGCTGACCGGTCTCGCGGCGGTCGTCCTCGTGCAGGGCCACCTGCCGGCCGCGCCGGACGCCGAACAGCGGCGGCAGTCGTCGTACGCCGCCCGCCACGGCCTGCGGTACGTGCCGCCCGCCAATCCGGCGGACGTCGACCTGACCCCGCTCCAGCCCGGCGAACCGGTGCTGCTGCGCGGCCTGGGCCTGAACTTCTTCGACCACATGGCCCTGCTGACCACCGGCCGCGGCGGCCGCTTCACCGGCACCGGGGACGGGCTGCGCTATGTCCCCTCCGGGCGCGAGCCCCGCCTGTACGCCGGTTCCCGGCGCGGCGTCCCGTACCAGGCGCGCGGCGACAACGCCAAGGGGCCCTTCGGCCGCCACCAGCCCCTCTTGCTCACCGCGCAGGTGATCGAGGGCTTCCGCAAGCGCGCGGACTCCGGGGACGCGCCCGACTTCCTGGCGGAGATATGGCCGCTGGTGGCCAAGGAGGTCGAGACGGTCTACTACGCGACGCTGCTGGGCGAGGCCACGGCGCCGGCGGGCGGGGACACCGCGGTGCCGGGCGGCCCGGGTGCGTTCGTCGAGCGCTACCTCGCGGTTCCGCACGGTGATCCCCGCGAGGCCCGGCTGCTCGACGCGTACGGCGTCGCGGCGGCGGACCGCTGGTCCTGGGAGCGGATGTCCCGGCCGTACGCGGGGCACGTGTTCGACGGCCCCGGCTCCTGGCGGGACTGGCTGCTGTCGCATCTGCGCGAGGACGCCGCCCAGGCCGCCCTGGGCAACGCGCAGGGCCCGCTGAAGGCGGCCCAGGACGTACTGCGCGACCTGCGCAACGAGATCCGGCTGATCGTCGACCACGCCGGGCTGACCGGCGTGTCCCGCCGGGACCACCTGGACCGCTGGTACACCCCGCTCAACGCCTTCCTCTCCATCGGCCCGCCCCGGCGCCGCACCGAGGAACTGGCCGCGCTGGTGCGGGCCGGCGTGGTGGAGGTGCTCGGGCCGCGGCTGGAGGTGCGGTGCGCGGACGGGGCGTGGGTGGCGCGCTCGCCGCGGGTGCCGGGGTCGGCGGTCCGGGTGACCGCGCTGGTCGAGGCGCGGCTCCCGGAGCCCGAACTGCGCCGCGTCGAGGACGAGTTGCTCGCCGGGCTGCTGAGCACCGGCCAGTGCCGGCCGCACACCGTCGACGGCTACGAGACGGGCGGGCTGGACGTGACCCGGCGGCCGTACCGCCTGCTGGACCGTCAGGGCCGGGCGCACGAGCGGCGGTTCGCGTTCGGGGTGCCCACGGAAGGGGTGCACTGGGTCACGGCGGCCGGGGCGCGGCCCGGGGTGGACTCGGTGCTGCTGTCCGACTCGGACGCGGTGGCGCGGGCGGCGCTGCGGCTGGCGGCGGAGCCGGAACCGTCGCCGGGGAGGGCACCGGTCACCGTCGCCGTCCCGCGGCAGCCGGACGGCCGCGCCGGCCGGGGTGCGCGAACGGCACGGACCTGAAGGTCCCGCGAACGGCACGGACGTGAGCGTCCGGGGAGCGGCACGGACGTGAGCGTCCAGGGAGCGGCACGGACGTGAGCGTCCGGGGAGCGGCACGGACGTGAGCGTTCCGCACCGAACGCACGAGCCCCCGTGACCCCCTGTCACACCCCCGGCGTACGCTGTGTGACTCACGGGGGGACTACGGGGGAGTCGCGGTGCTGGAGAGTGTGGGATCACTGACGGGCAGTCCATGGATCTACGCCATGGTGGCCGCGTCGATCCTGCTCGACGTGTTCGTACCGGTCCTGCCGAGCGGGGTGCTGGTCATCATGGCCGCGACGGCGGCCGCCGCCGGTTCCGGGGCGGTGCCGGCGCAGGTCCCGGCCGACGCCCCCGACATGCTGGTCCTCACCCTCTGCGCCACGACCGCGTCCGTGCTGGGCGACCTGGTCGCCTACCGTCTCGCCTGGCGCGGTGGTGCCCGTCTGCACCGCGCCCTGGCCCGCTCGCGCCGCCTGCGCACCGCGCAGGAACGTCTCGGCTCCGCCCTCGCGCGCGGCGGCGGCGCCCTGGTCGTGCTGGCCCGCTTCGCGCCCGCCGGCCGCTCGGTCGTCTCCCTGATCGCCGGTGCCGCCCACCGCCGCGCCCGGGACTTCCTGCCCTGGTCGGCCCTGGCGGGCCTGTCCTGGGCCGTCTACAGCGTGGCCCTCGGCTACTTCGGCGCCCACTGGCTGGGCGCGACCTGGCTGGCCACCGGCGTGTCCCTGCTCGCGCTGGGCGGGGCGGGGGCGGGGGCCACGTATCTGATGCGGCGGGCCTGAGCGCTCCGGGGGCGGCGGGCGAACGCCGCCCCCGGCCTGCGGCGCCCGCCATGGAGCCGACGACCCGGGCGGCCCGCGCGGGAAGGGCCGGCTTCGCCGTGCGGCGCCCGGCGTCGGGGCCCTCCGTGGCCTCGGCTCGGGTCATGCGTCTCAGGGTCGGTCACGCGATGCCGGTACGCACTGTCCATCCGGCCTTCGGATAGCCGATCACTCACTCACCGTGCACGATGTAACGCATAACGTCACGCAAGCAGGCGGAGCCTATGAAAAGGGACGTCATGGCGACCACACCACCGCACCGGGCCCGGGTGGCGACCGCGCTGGCCGGGCTGCTGATCGCGGCCGCGAGTGCGGCGGCCCTCGTCTCCTGCGGCGGGGACGAGGGCGACGACGGCACCGCCTCCCCCCGGCCGACACCCTCCGGCCCCTACACCGCGTCCTTCTCCGGCACGCCCGCCTCCGCCCTCGCCACGCTGGCGGCATCCGCCCGGGCGCGGGTCTCGGCCGCGGCGTCCTCCGCCTCCGCCCGCGCCTCGGAGTTCGAGGCGTCGGTGTCGGCCGAGGTCGCACGCGCCCACGCGGCCGCGCGGCGCGCGCTGGCGGACGTCGACGGCCAGGGCAACGCCATGGCCGACGTGTCCCTCACCGGGAAGCCGCGGGCCGAGGCCGCGGACCTGATCGCCGTCGTCGTGAACATCACCAACCGCACGGACCGGACCGCGTCCTACGCGGTGCAGGTCGACTTCCGCGACTCCGACGGCGAGGTGGTCGAGACCCGCTACGTGGGCGCGCAGGACCTGGCGCCCGGCGCCGGGAAGCAGCCCCTCGCCGTCAGCCACCTGGCCCCGGGCCGGCGGCTGACGGCCGCGGTCACCAAGGCGCAGCGGTACTGAACCGGGGACGGGCCGGCTACCCGGCCCGGCGGGCGGCCCGCCCGCGCACCTCCAGCCCTTCCAGCAGCTCGGCCGTGGCCTCGGCGATCGCGTCGACGGCCCGGTCGAAGACCTCGCGGTTGTGGGCGGCCGGCGCCCGGAAGCCGGACACCTTGCGCACGTACTGCAACGCGGCGGCCCGGATGTCCTCCTCCGTCGCCTCTTCGGGCAGGACGGGCGGACGAAGCGTCTTGATGCTGCGGCACATGCCCCCAGTCTCACCCGGCCCACCCTCGCGTGTCCCGCGTCCGGCGGCACTCGCCGGGGACCGGATCCCCGGACACCGCCGGATCCACGGCCGCCACCGACGCGCCCACCCGCGGCCTGCCATGATGCCCTCTGAGGCGGCCACCCGTTCGGGGGCCGACCGGCGAGAGGAGCACACGATGGCGCACGAAGCGCTGACCGTGGCGGTACTGGGCCCCGGCGGCGTGGGCGGTCTGCTCGCCGCCCTCCTCGCCCGCGCCGGCCACCGCGTGATCTGCCTGGCCGGCGACACCACGGCCCGGGCCCTGCGCACCACCGGCCTCCACGTCCGCAGCGCCCGCTACGGCGACTTCACCACCCCGGTGGAAGCAGACACCGAACTGCGCGAACCGGTCGACGCCTGCCTGATCACCGTCAAGCACACCGCCCTGGACGCCGCACTCCCCCGCGTCCCCGCCCCCGCCCTCGGCGACGCCCTGCTCGTCCCGTTCCTCAACGGCGTGGAACACCCGGCCCATCTGCGGTCCCGCTACCGCCCCGACCGGGTCGCCCCCGCCGTCATCCGCGTCGAGTCCACCCGCGTCGCGCCGGGCGAGATCGAACACGCCAGCCCCTTCGCCGAGATCGACCTCACCGGCGACCCCGTCCCCCGGCACCGCCTCGACGCGACGGCCGCCGCCCTGGCGGCCGCGGGCCTCACCACCCGCATCCTGGACGACGAGACGGCCGCCCTCTGGGCGAAGCTGTCGTTCCTGGCACCGCTCGCGCTGCTCACCACCCACTACGCCGCTCCCCTCGGCGACATCCGCACCCGCCACCGCGACGAACTCACCGCCCTCGTGACGGAGACGGCGGCCGTCAGCCGCGCCTGCGGCGGCCCGGCCGGCCCGGCCGAGACGCTGGCCCGCTTCGACGCCTTCCCGCCGGGCACCAGATCGTCCATGCAGCGCGACGCCGAGGCGGGCCGCCCCCTGGAACTGGAGGCCATCGGCGGGGCGCTGCTGCGCGCGGCCGAGCGGCACGGCGTACCCACGCCGGTGGCGGCGCGGCTGGTGCGTGAACTGCGTCGAGCCGGTCCCTGACGCGCACCACACCCGTACGCCCGTTCGCGTGCAGCCCCCTGACGGAGTCGCGACTCAAATTCGAACAGGCGTAGCATTACCGCCGTGGCGACGACCTACGACTTCCCGAGCGACCTCCGCGCCGGCCAGGAGGAGCTGCACCAGGTCCGGGCCGAGCTGTCGGCCCTGCTCAAGCGGCTCCCCTGGTCGGTCGAGCCCTTGGACGGCTTCAGCGACGCGGGCAACTGGCGCAAGATCGAACGCCCCGCCTCCCCCGGCTGGACCGCCGACGAGCAGGCCGAGGTCGAGAAGCTCCGCCGCCGCGAACGGGAACTCGCGATCTTCGTCAGCACGCACCGCCACTGGTCCGGCCTCACCGGCCCCGACCGCGTGAACGCCCGAGCCGGCCTGAAGCACACCCCCGAGGTGGCACCGGACCCCGGCCGGGACGCCTGACGGACCGGTGTGCGCCCCGTGCGATCCGGAGGGATTCTGGTGGTGCGGCCCGACAGGGGATTCACATGCCACCCTCACCACGCGATCCGGATCGGTCTCCGTCTCCGTCTCCGTCTTCGGGCCAGGGCCCGCCGGAGACTCCGCGGGCAGGCCGGATGCACCGGCTGCTCGCCGTCTCCCACGGCTGGCAGACCCTGCTGGCGGGCCTGGTGGCCGGAGCGGCCGCCGTCGTGGTGGCGCTCCTGCCCGACGGCGGGGACGGCAACTCCGGTCGGGACGAGGTCTCGCCCACTCCCGCCCCGACGACCCGGTCCGCTTCCTTCGTGCACATCGACTCGATCACGCACGAACGATCGTCCACCGAGGTGATCGTGACCCTCGTCGGCACGTACGGCGCACCGGACCCAAGATGGATCGTCTACGCGTTCGGGCAGCGACAGAACACCCACGGCGCGTCCGCGACCCCTGCTTCCTGGGAAGTGCGACGCGCACGCGTCGACGCCGACACCAAGACGTGGAGCGCGACGTTCACGGTCAAGGAGACACCCGCGACCATGCGCTGGTCCGCCGCCCTGGTCCACGAGGGCCCCGGGGAGCCGGAGACGGCATGCAGCACGCAGAATCCCGACTTCGCCTGCTCGGCGCCGTCGACGCTCGACCGCCTGAAGGCGGAGGGACCGGAGAGCACGTGGGCGGAATCCCCCGCGCCGACGAGAACCACCACCCTCGACGCCCCACAGCCACCACGCTGACCCGCCCGCGCGGGCTCGCGCCGTGGTGCCGGTGGTCCCCGTGCGGGCCGCTGAGGACACCCCGCCCGCGAACCGCTCCCCCACGACGGGACCACCGGCTCGTGCAGCGGCCCGTCCGGCCCGTGCCTGGCACGGCGGCTGCGCGAGTGAGAAAGACCAAGGCCCAGGTCTCCGGGTATCCACCCGCTGAACTGGGCCTGAGTCGTGTCCTGCGACTGGTGGGCGCGGACGGTTTCGAACCGCCGACATCCGCCTTGTAAGGGCGGCGCTCTACCGCTGAGCTACGCGCCCAGGACGAGTCGACAGCCTACCTTGCCCGGGGCGGTGCGCGGCAAACCCGTATCGACGGGGGCTGACCCCGCCCCGGTTCCGCGGGAGCGGCCCGGATCCCCTGGCGGGGGCCGGGTCCGTACGGTCGAGGAGTCGCCTTCCCCGCCGTTCGGGTCCCTTCGGGAGGCGTCCCGCAGCCTGACGAGGGGGAACCACTGTGCTCCGTACCGCTTCCGTGTCCGCCCGCGCCGCGGCCGCCGGCGCCCTGTGACGACTCCGGCCGGCACGTCGTCGCCGCCCGCGCCGGCGGCGGCGGCGAAGTCACGGTCCGGACGGTGAACTGACCGCCCCGTGTGTTCGTCCTTAACCGGTGGGAGAATGACGGACACCGGGCAGGGCGGATGACAGCACGGGAGAGGGATGTGACGGCGACACCACCTCAGCCGGACTCGCCGTCGACGCCGCGCGTGCGCCGCCGTGCCGCCACCACAGTCCGTGACGCCCTGGCCCTGATCGGCCTTCCGCTGGTCGCGGCCCTGGCGCTGCCCGCCGCGTTCGCCGGCGGCGGCACCCGGCGCTGGTTCGGCGGGCGCGCCGAGAGCCAGCGCGCCGAGGCGCAGGCCGCGAAGGACGCCGCCGCGGCCGCGTTCTACGAACTCGACACCGCCCAGCGCGACCTGCGCATCTCGGTCGAGACGATCGCGGCCGTCGACGACTCCCCCGCCGCCCGGCGTGCCGCCGCCGACTTCGAGGCGCTCGGCCACCGCATCGACGAGGCCAGCCACCAGTACATCAACGCCGTCGACGCCCACGATCTCGACCGCGACGACCTGGAGGCCTCGGCCGCCGCGCGCGCCCGCACCGAGCTCGCCCGGGCCCAGGACGAGCTCGGCCGGGTCAAGCGGGACCTGGACCGCTTCGCCGACGGCCTGGGCCCGCTGCTCGGCAAGGCCGAGACCCAGCTCGCCCGGCTGGCCCCCGCCGTGGAACGCGCCCGCCGGTCCCTGCTCGCCGCCTCCAACGCCCTGGACGCCGTACGGGGATCGGGGCTGCGGGCCGACGACCTCGCCGCCCGGCTCGCCGCCCTCGCCCCGGAGCTGACCAAGCTGAACCAGGGCGCCGGCCGGCACGGCGTCCCCCGGACCCTGGAGCGGGCCGAGCGGGTCGCCCGGGAGGCCGAGGCCATCCGCGCGGAGGCCGAACGCCTGCCGGAACGGGCCGCCGAGATCGACCGGCGCCTGGTCTCCCTGCGCACCCGCGCCCAGGCCCTGACCACCCGCGCCGGCCAGGTCGAACCCGTCCTCAGCGAACTGCGCCGGCGGTTCACCGCGGCCTGCTGGCAGGACCTCCAGCCCGTGCCCGCGCAGGCCGCGGAGAGCGTCCGGCAGGCCGAGCGGAAGCTGGCCGAGGCCCAGGCGGCACGCCGGGACCAGCGCTGGCCCGACGCCACCGCCCTGCTGTCCACCGCCCGGGCCCTGCTGAACTCCACCGACGAGGCGGTCTCCGCCGCCGGCGACCGCCTCAGGCGGCTGAACGCCGTCCAGAAGGACCCCCGGCAGGAGATCGAACGGACCCGGTTCGCCCTCCGGGACGCCCAGCGGCTCGCCATGGCCGGCCGCCACACCCCCGACCCCCGCCACGCCCGCCCGCTGGACGACTCCGTCAACCGGCTGGAACGGGCGATCGCCACCCTGGAAGGCCGCCACCCGGACTACTGGCACTTCCTGACCGAGACGGAGGCGGTCCGGCGCACCGTGGCGCACGTCGTCGCGCGGATCCGCGAGGAGCGCGGAGCCGGCGCGCACTGACCCGCCCACCCCGCCCGTCCGACCCGGCTGGCCCCACCGGCCCGCCCACCCGCGCCCCCGCCACTGACCTGGGCCGCAGCCCCGCCGTCACCTCCCTGTGTTGCCCTCCCCGGCCGGGCGGGCGGATATTGAGGGGAAAGGGACGCACGGCCTCCGCCATCGCCCCGAGGGAGGCGCCATGGCCACACACGCAGCGCACGGGGAAGAACGGCGACGGATCGAGTTCGACAAGCACCTCCCCGTCGACCACCGCCTGAACCGGGTCTACCGCTTCGGCGCCGGACTGATGGGTCTGGTACTGATCGCGTTCGGCATCCTCGGTCTGATCGACAAGGTCGGCTTCTTCGACACCCGCGGCGACCAGGTCGTCGGGCTCAACACGAACGGCGCCCTGAGCGTCCTGTCGATCTGCGTGGGCCTGCTGCTCTTCGTGGGCATGGTGATCGGCGGCAACTTCGCCTCGACGCTCAACATGGTGGTCGGCATCGCCTTCATCCTCAGCGGCTTCCTGAACCTGGGGCTGCTGGAGACGGAGTACAACTTCCTGGCCTTCCGCATACAGAACGTGCTGTTCAGCTTCGTCTTCGGGGTGGTCCTGATGTTCTTCGGGATGTACGGGAGGGTCGGCTCGGCCCTGCCGCACGACAACCCCTACTGGCGGGCCCGCCACCCCGACATGGTCGAGGCGGAGCCCCGGGAGGCGGGCCGTCGCGACGCGGCGGCGGGCGACCGGTCCCTGCCGCCCCCGGGGGACGCCCGTTAACCTGTGGGCATGCCTCGCTACGAGTACCGCTGCCGGACCTGCGGCGACACGTTCGAACTGAGCCGCCCCATGGCCGAGTCCGCCGCCCCGGCCACCTGCCCCACGGGCCACGACGACACGGTGAAACTGCTGTCGACCGTCGCGGTGGGCGGCTCGGCCACGGCCCCGGCACCCGCGCCGCGCGCGGGCGGCGGGGGCGGCGGCGGTTGCTGCGGCGGGGGCTGCTGCGGCTGACCGGTTTCCTCAGGCTCTCTTCAGCTTGGGTTCCCTAGCCTGCGCCGCATGACAGCCATCGCAGCGCAGGCGGCGCCCCAGTGGATCAACGAGCTCATGGACACCCTCGGCGCGCCGGGCGCCGGGCTCGCGGTGGCGCTGGAGAACCTGTTCCCGCCGCTGCCCAGCGAGGTGATCCTGCCGTTGGCCGGGTTCGCCGCCAGTACCGGGCAGATGAACCTGTACGCCGCGCTGATCTGGACCACGGCCGGCTCGGTGATCGGCGCGCTCGCGCTGTACGGGGTGGGGGCGCTGCTCGGCCGCGACCGCACGCTGGCGATCGCGGCGCGGCTGCCGCTGGTGAAGGTGGCGGACGTCGAGCGGACCGAGGCCTGGTTCCTCCGGCACGGGACCAGGGCGGTGTTCTTCGGGCGGATGATCCCCGTCTTCCGCAGCCTGATCTCGGTCCCGGCCGGCGTCGAGCGCATGCGCCTGCCGGTGTTCCTCGGCCTGACGGCGCTGGGCAGCGCGATCTGGAACACGGTGTTCGTCCTGGCCGGCTACGCGCTGGGCGAGAAGTGGACCGAGGTGACGGCCGTCGTGTCCACGTACTCGCGGGTCGTCCTCGTCGCCGCGGCGGTGGCGGTCGCGGCCTTCGTCGCGGTACGGCTGCTGCGCCCGGGCGGCGGCACGAGGAGGCGCGCCGGAGGCGCGTGAACCCGTGCCACCGCCGGGGACGTTCCCCGGTGCCGCCACCGCGGACGCGTTCCCCGGTACCGCCACCGCGAAGGTTCCCAGGTACCGCCACCGCGGGCCCTCACCGGTGCCGCCGCCGCGGACGCCGCTTGCCGCTACGGGCGCCTCGCGGACGCCCTCCCTCACTCCCCGGCGCTACGGGCGCTCCCCCGACGCCCGCAGGAACTCCCGCAGGATGCGTTCGCCCGCCAGTACGCCACGCTCGGGGAGGACGGTGATGTCGGGAGCGGTCCAGCCGCTGTCGGCCAGTTCGCCGTGGCTGGGCCGCCAGCCCCGGTCCGCGGCGAGCAGGAGGTCGGCGTCGAGGAGGGAGTCGCCCGCGGCGAGGGTGAGGTCGGCGCCGGTGCGGCGGGCGACCTCGCGCACGGCGGCGCTCTTGGTGAGCGGCTTGGGCACGGCGTAGATCTTGCGGCCCTGCAGGGAGACCGTCCAGCCGCGGTTCTCGGCCCACACCGCCAGCTCCTTC
Source organism: Streptomyces cinereospinus (assembly GCF_042430725.1). Lineage (NCBI taxonomy): Bacteria > Bacillati > Actinomycetota > Actinomycetes > Kitasatosporales > Streptomycetaceae > Streptomyces > Streptomyces cinereospinus. Next base: position 59,915 of record NZ_JBHMCY010000040.1, read on the forward strand.
ACCCACTCCTCGGGCAGCAGTTCGCGCTCGACGACGAGGTAGGCGAAGAGGTCGTCGGCGACCCGGTGCTTGCGCACCCAGACCGGGTCGGCGGCGGTCAGCAGATGGTCCTGCACCTCGTCCAGCGACGCGCACTCGTCGGCCAGCCGCGCCAGGACGCTCGCGTGCCAGTCGGGGTCGGAGACACCGTCCACCAGCAGGTGCCCGCCGTTGGCGCAGATCGCGTACGTCGGCGTGGGACCGGGGAGGTTGATGCGCAGGTACTGCCTGCGGGTGCGGGTCGTGGTGGGCACGAAGACCGCGGCGTCGGCGAGTTCGGTGAGCAGCCCCGCCGCCGTCTCGGTCAGGTAGGACAGCGGCATGCTCTCGTGCACCTCGACACAGAGCAGCCGGGGCGCCCGCGCGTCCGGCATGGTCAGCGCCAGCGCGGCGCAGGAGTAGATGAGCGTACGGTCGAGATCACTCGCCACCAGCACCGGCATCAGACCGCCACCGCCTTTCCGTCGGCGCCGGTCGCGCCACGCGTGTACTGGGGATGGATCAGCCCGACGCAGGTGTAGGGCAGTCCGGTGACCTCCTCGACCGGCACGCCGCGCTGGCCGGCCAGCAGCCGGACGTGGTCGAGGTCGGGGCCCGCCCCGGCCCGGGCCAGGATCTTCCAGGGCACCCGCCGCAGCAGGACGCGGGTGGTCTCGCCGACGCCGGGCTTGACGAGGTTCACGTCGTGGATGCCGTACTCCTCGCTGATGCGCTCGACGGCCGCCCAGCCCTCCCAGGTGGGGGTGCGGTCGGCGGAGAGCAGTTCCTTCGCGGCGGCGCCGACCGCGTCCGTGACCTCGTCGAAGCGGGCGGAGACGGCGTCGAGGAAGGTGGTCGAGACGTCGGCGCCGGCGAGTTCGCGGTAGAACTTCGCGCCGTGGTAGTCGTGCGGGCCGACCAGGTCGGCGCGGAGGACGGTGCGGGATATCAGCCCGGAGACCGTGGAGTTGAGGCAGGCGGACGGGATGAGGAAGTCCTCGCGGGTGCCGTAGGTGCGGACGCAGGAGCCGGGGTCGGCCAGTACGGCGATCTCCGGATCGAAGCCGGTCACGCCTTCCGCCTCCTCGAACTCGCGCAGGGCGGCGGCGAGTTCGCGGGTGATGGCGCCCTTGCCGGTCCAGCCGTCGACGAAGACGACGTCGCGCGGGTCGTGCCGGCCGGCCAGCCAGCGCAGCGCGTTGGCGTCGATGCCGCGGCCGCGGACGATGGACACCGCGTAGTGCGGCAGGTCGAGGCCGTGCCGGTGCCGGGCCCAGCGGCGCATCAGGACACCGACGGGGGTGCCGGCGCGGGCGAGGGAGACCAGGACGGGGCGGGGTGACCGCTCGGCGAGGACGGTCTCGGTCACGACCCCGACGGCGTGCGCGATGCGGGCCGCGGACTCCTCCAGCGCCGCGTGGAACAGTGCCTGGTACCGCTCGCTGGGCTGGTACTCGACCGGCAGCGACTCGGCGTAGTGCGCGCCGCCGCGCTGGATCGCCTCCTCGCGTTCCTCGGTCGGCGCCTCCAGGGTGACGTCCGACAGGTCCTGGAGCAGCCAGCCGACCTCGTCGGGCGCGTAACTGGAGAAGGCGGGGCCGCGGAGGGGCTCGGACAGCATGGCGGGCCTTTCACAGGCGGGCGGAGCCGCGGGGACGTACGACGGGACGACGGCGAGCAGGACGTGCGGGGTGTGCTGCGCGAGCCGGGCGAGGAGGCCGCCGGGGGCGTGCAGGGCGGGGGTGTCGGCGGTCGAGTCGACGACGGCCAGCACGGCGTCGAAATCACCGCCGGCGACGTTGTAGGTGTAGCGCTCACCGGGGCCGTCGGCGGGGTCGTCGTGGGCCGGGAAGACGAGGCGGGTGCGGATGGCGTAGCCGGGGTCGTCGACGGCGAGGACGGGCGAACGGGTGGTGGTGGAGAACCGGACGTCCGCGGCCGGGACCAGTCGCTCCAGTTCGCGGGCGAGCCGGAGCGGGGCGTACATCAGTTCCTCGCAGCCGAGGACCAGCACCCGGCGGGCCCCGGGCGGCAGCGCCCCGGCGAGCCGGGCGCCCATGGCGGGCAGGGCGGCCTCCAGACGCCGGCGGTGGGCGGCGGTGAAGCCGTGCCGGCCGCCGTCCGGCACCCCGGCCGGCCAGCTCAGGTCGACCCGGGCGATCCGCCCGTCCCCGGCGCCGGACGGTGCGCCCCGCTCACCGCGCGCCGGGTCCCCGGCCGCCGCCCGCTCGTGCGCGGCGACCAGGGCCTGCCCGTTCTCCAGCACCCCGGCCGGCAGCCGCAGCGTTCCCCGGGCCGCGGCCACCAGGTCGATCCGGGCGCCCGTCCCGGCGGCGAAGTCGGTCAGGCGGCCCTGGTCGGCGGCGGAGCGCAGGTCGACCAGGGCGACCACGACGTACCGGTCGCGGGGAAAGCGCTCGTGCAGCGCGCGGATGGTGTTGAGGACGGTGTTGCCGGTGGAGAACTCGTCGTCGACCAGGACCAGGGGTCCGTCCCCGGCGAGGAGGGCGGGGTCCTCGGGGAGGAGGAGGTGGGACGTGGCGTGCGAGTGGGACTCCTCGAAGCCGCCGGCCCGGGCGGCCCCGGGGACGGGGCGGCGGGTGGAGTGCAGGTAGGGGGCGTCGCCGAGGCCGTCCGCGACGGCGTGGCCGAGACCGGTGGCCGTCTCGGCGTACCCGAGGACCACGGCGGTACGCGCCCCGGCGGCACCCAGCAGGTCCCGCACCCGGCGGCCGAGGGTGAAGCCGGCGCCGTAGACGACCGACGGGGACTGCGGGACGTGTTTGCCGAGCACGTTCGACACCAGGAGGTGGGCCCGCTTGGGGTTGCGCCGCAGGGCGAGCCCGAGCAGGTCGGTGAGGGTGTCGTCACCGACCAGTGCCACCCCGAGCCGCTCGGCGACCCAGCTGCCGGACCAGACCCCGTCACCCCGCGCGGAAGCCTCGCCCCGGTAGGGACCCTCACCCCGCGCGGAAGCCTCGTCCCGGTAGGGACCCTCACCCCGCACGGGACGCTCGCCCCGGTCGGACCCGTCGTTCACTGCCTTGTCCATGCGTTCCCTGTGTTCGGCCGAGTGCGGAGACCTTCGGCGGCGTTGACTGTGCTGGGGCGGTGCCCACCCTTGTGGTGCCCCGCGGCGCTCACCCGGAAATCCTGCTCCGCCCGGAAATCCTGGTCCGTCCGGGAATCCTGGGTTCGCCCCGGGATTCCCGGGTTCGCCCCGGGACTCCCCGTTCACCCGGGAACCCTGCTGCGCCCGGGCGTCGCCGTTCACCCGGGAATCCCCGCGGCGAGCAGCTCGACGAAACCGACGTCCTCGTTGGCGACGCCGAAGACCTCGGCCCGCAGCAGGGTCCGCTCGGCCCAGGCGCGGTGCGGCTTCACCTCGTTCATCTTGTTCGTGTACGCCGACCGCAGGACTCCGCCGCCCAGCCGTTCCGGCCGCAGGATGTCCTGGGCGTCGCTGTACTCCTCGTGGCTGACGACCGACAGCGCGTGCACGGGCAGGACGTGCGAGGGGTGGATGCAGGTCTTGCCGAGCAGACCGTTGGCCTGGTCCAGCGCGATCTCCCGGAGCAGCCCGTCCATGGCGTGCTCGATCAGGGCCTCGCGGAGCTCCTCGGCCTGGCCCTCCAGGAAGGGGCTGCGCCGCAGCTGAGGCTTGAACATACGTTCCTGCACCCGGAAGTACTCCCACACCGGGCCCGTCACCGTGAAGCCGGTGCCGTCGGCCCGCCCCAGCATGTTCACCACGTCGGCGATCACGGAGGCGACGACCTGCACGTCGTACGCGGTCATGTCGGGGGCCCTGCGCAGCCCGTACGAGGAGCAGAAGTCGGTCACGCCGAGGCGCAGGGCGAGGACGCGGTCGCGGTACTTGTCGACGGCCCGGGAGATGCCCTCCAGGGTCTCCACACGGGACTCGCGGTAGAGCAGCTCGGGGGACTCCAGGACCGGCATGGCGAAGAGCCGCCGTCCGCAGGCCGCCTCGGCGACGGCGGCGGCCTCCAGGAAGGGGATGCCGCGCTCCGCGGTGAACTTCGGCAGCACGAATCCGGACAGCAGCCGGACGGTCGGGCCCAGGCGGCGGACCAGGTCGGGGATCTGCTCGGGGGCGCGGACCCGGATGAACAGCAGGGGGAGGTCGGCGGCGGGGACGCGCTCGGCGAGGTCGACGAACTGGCGTACGAGGTTCTCCTCGCCGGCCGGGACGTCCTCGTCGCCGATCGAGTCCTCCAGGCACAGCACCATCGAGACCACGCCGCGACCGGCCTGCTTGACGATGTCCTCGGCCAGCCGCGGCCTGGTGGCCGGGCTGTAGAGCGTGGCGCCCAGGGCCGCGGAGAGCAGCCGGGCCGGGGAGTCGGCGGTGAACTCGCACGGCTCCTGGTGGAAGAGGCGCTGCCGCACCTCAGGGGCGAAATGCCCGAAATGACGCATAAAACTTCCCCGTGGTGCTTAGGCGGCCTGGGTTCCGGTGGAAGGTGGCCGGTAATAGTACGTAGAAGTCCATGTCATGGGTTCCCGCCAGGCATGAACTCCAAGTTACGCGGGGGCGGGCAGCACCGTGCCGCGGGTCTGCCGCACGGCTCGGCGCCCGCCGACCCCGCGTTGTCGTGAGCAGGACCGAGAAGGCAGGATGACCGCATGACGCACGCGATGTTGAAGGGGTCGAACGTCCCGCTCGAAGCCGCGACGGTGCGCGCCGTGCTGCGCTGGACGCCCGGACAGGGGGTCCCGGACGTCGACGCCTCCGCGCTGCTCCTCGGCCCCGGCGGTCGCGTGCGTTCCGACGAGGACTTCGTCTTCTACAACCAGCCCCGGCACCCCTCCGGGACGGTGTGGCGGCTCGGCAAGAAGCGCGTCACCGAGGGCATGACCGACACGATCCAGACGGAACTGACCGGTGTCGAGCCCGATGTCGGCCGGATTCTCCTGGTCGCCTCGGCGGACGGGGTGACGTTCGACCGCGTACGGTCACTGCGCATCATGCTGTACGACGCGGCGGCGCCCGAGGGGGAGCCGCTGGCGTACTTCGACGTCAAGCCGGAGACGGGGCAGGAGACCGCGCTGATCTGCGGCGAGCTGTACCGGCGCGGCGAGGGCTGGAAGTTCCGGGCGCTCGGGGAGGGGTATTCGAACGGGCTGAAGGGCCTGGCGACCGACTTCGGGATCTCCGTGGACGAGTCCGAGGCGGCCCAGGAGGAGGCGGGGTCCGGTACCGACGGCACGTCCGCCGCGGCCTCGGCCACCCCCGAGGTGTCGCGCCCGTTGCCCCCGGAGCAGCCGACGGCGGTGGTACCGCAGCAGGCCGCGCAGCCCGCGTACGGCTACCCCCAGCAGCAACAGCAGCCGGTGACGGCGCAGCCCGCCTACGGCTACCCGCACCCGGCCGCCCAGCCCCCTTCCTACGGCTACCCGCAGGCGGCCCCGGCGACCGCCGCGTCCGGCTACGGCTACCCGCCCCCGGTCCCGGTCCCCGCAGCCCCGGACCCCGACTTCCGCCTGCCACCCCAGGGCCCGCAGTTCATCGGCCGCTAGTCGTTTGAGTCAGGAGTTCGATTCAGATACGTAGGGTTGCCTGGTGGCGCGTACTGGGTGGCCGCAGGCGGAGTTACTCCTGCCGGGCGAGGAACGGGCTGCGCTGGAGGGATGGGTGCGGTGCCGTAGCACGCCGCCAGGCTGGGCCCTGCGCTGCCGGATCGTCCTGGCGTGTGCCGCCGACGCGTCGAACAAGGACGTCGCGGCGCACCTGTGCCCGACACGGCACGCGGTGGGACAAGCACCCCGAGCCGTTCGTCTGGACGACGACCGCCGACGACATCCTCGACCCCCTTGCCGCGTAAGCACATAAATCAACAACTCAGGACACCAGGCCAATTACCCGGCGCCGATGCACTTCCTCCGGCGTCCGTCAGAACCGTCCGCGGCTTGAACCCGGCCGTTACTCCCCTAAGGGCAATTCTTTAGTTTAGCGTAGACGGTGATCTGGGCGCCGCGTACGTTGAAACGGAGGCACGGTTTGAAATGCTCTCTCAGCACTTCCCGTTTTACTGCTTCCTCTACAGTGGTGTCTCGCGGCTGTCCGGGAGGATCAGTGAGGGCGATGATTCTCCCCTCTTCCAATATCCTGCTCCTGATGATCTCAGGTTCCACTTCGACCCCCTGTAGGGTCCGGGAGGCTGCAGGAGAGCTTTTGAGGAGGAGATCGTTGGTCTTGTGGTAAGTGGCCGGTGCGGACAAGAGCCACTCACGTCGCCGGGCCGGCATGAATACGACGGCGTCTCCGGGGAGCGCTTGGGCCGCGACCACTGCCGCCACCGCTACCGCGTCGTCCTTCCTGCTGTCCGGGGAACGTATGGCCAATGACCAGGGCAATAAGATGGCGAGCAGACCAAGGACTGCGAAGCAGCCGATCATTCTTCTCGTTCCCAAGCCAAGTAACTTCCATAGGCGTAAAGCTAGATCGAGGGCCACGCCTGCCAAAAGGGCTAAGCCAGTCACACTGTAGAGGACATAGCGATCCACATACCAAGGCTTAACGATCGAGATCGCCAAAAGCAGCCCGCTAGGTACAACCAGCAATGGAAGCGCCAGCGAAGAGAGCGGAAGACGTGTCGACAGAGACGCTGTAATGGATGCAGGCTTGTTGTGCGTGATAAAGTATCCCATGAGCATCCCTGCCGCAGAAATAGCAAGGGATTGGAACCATACACTGAGGCCGGGCCGCCCCAACCATCCAAGTTGCTGACCTGATTGTCCGACGCTAATGACAGCCAGGGGTAAAAGCATAATTACCGATACTGTTGCGGAGAACAGCCAAGTCAGCCGAACGCGTAGTGGGGCAGTCACCAGAAGCAGCGTGACCCCATGGGCTACCAGTACTAATGCAGCAAATTCATGCAGCCATCCAGCGGCAACAATGAGCAGGGAGTAGGCAGCCCACACATACTGTTTGCCATCTTCGATGGCACGCACAAAGAAATAGGAAGCCCAAACCACCGCCGCTGAGACCAATGCATATGACCGGCCTTCTTGAGCATATTGCTGAACCATGGGAATGATGGCGAACGTTGTGCCAGCCAACACCCCGGCTCGTGGCCCCGCCATGCGCGCCCCTATGGCCCCGACACCAGCGGCTGCCACGACTGTGGCAATGACCGATGGAACGCGAAGAGCAATCAGGCCGCCATCCCACACACCGAACACCGCATGCATAATGAAGTAATAAAACCCATGTACGGCATCGATATTACCCAGAAGAGCCCATATTTCTCCAGAGGTGCGATGCGCCACCTGATACGTTACCGACTCATCGCGCCACATGCTGCCCTGGCGTTCGACACCCCATGAGCCCAAAGTCGCCGCAACTGCGGCGGGGATTAATAGTGGAGCCCTTCGCGTTACCCGTGAGTGAGACGCAGTACTTTCCTTTCGGATTACGCCGCCCGCCTCCTGAGTACGGGTCAGTTCAGCTGATGAAATAGCGCCCACTCCTCCTCTTCCACACGTTCACAGATCCGCCCTCGGTCAGAGACGGTGGTGCTCATCAGGCTCTACGAGGGTGCCGATACCTCCGCATTAACTACCGTGCAGGATACAGGTACTCGCCCATGCGGTGATCATCGTTTTCAGCCACACCGCGAGCGTGCCGACCATCAACTCATCTGCCTTTTCGGCCCAGGCGGGTCGTGGTGAAGGTGATGTTGGAGAGGCGGCCGGCAGGAGCGACCACATCCCTTCGACGGGGTTGAGGCCGAATGTCTGAGAGGCGGCAAGTAGTACATAGTCAGCCAGTCCCGGAGCGCGGCGAACTTCCGCAGACCGGCGACCTTCTGTACGTTGAGGTCGTCCCGGACGATCACGATCCGGCCGCCCGAACTGTCGGTGGACGGCGATCAGCAGGTCGCGGTAGCCGCGTCAAAAAGAAGCGCGCGTCGATGGCCGGAGCCCTGGGCTACCACTCCACCGACCCCGATCGC
>NZ_JBHMCY010000041.1:0-64292 GCF_042430725.1 Streptomyces cinereospinus
GCGCGGCTGGCCAAGGCGCAGGCCGACGGCCGGCTCGGCGAGGAGCGGCACCGCCCGGGCGGCTGCCCCCCGGCTGAGCGTCGACCGGCGCGGGCACCGGCGTCGCGGCACCGGGTCGGCGCGGCGGCACGGCCCACGGCGCCGCGACCAGCCGCCGCGTCCGGCACCGCTGATGACGCCGCGCCAGCACTGGTTCAGGCCACGCCCAGCTGCCGCTCGGCCGCCTCGACCGTCTGCTCCAGCAGCGTGGCGATCGTCATCGGGCCGACCCCGCCGGGCACCGGGGTGATCAGCGAGGCCCGCTCGACGGCCGAGTCGAAGTCGACGTCGCCGACGTTGCCCGCGTTGTACCCGGCGTCGACCACCACGGCGCCGGGCTTGACGTCCTGCCCCCGGATCAGCCGCGGGCGGCCCACGGCGGCCACCACGATGTCCGCCTCCCGGACGGCCGCGGACAGGTCCTCGGTGCGCGAGTGGCAGTACGTCACCGTGGCGTCCCGGGCGAGCAGCAGCATGCCGGCCGGCTTGCCGAGGATCGCGCTGCGCCCGACGACCACGGCCCGCTTGCCGGCCGGGTCGACGCCGTAGGCGTCGAGCAACCGCATGATCCCGCCCGGTGTGCAGGACACGAAGCCCGGCAGGCCGAAGCTCATCGCCGCGAAGGAGGCGAAGGTGACGCCGTCGACGTCCTTCTCCGGCGCGATCGCCTCGAACGCGGCCCGCTCGTCGACGTGGTCGCCGACCGGGTGCTGGAGCAGGATGCCGTGCACCCCGGGGTCGGCGGACAGGGCCGCGAGCGTGCCGACGAGGTCCTCGGTGGCCGTGGCGGCGGGCAGCGCCACGTGCCGGGAGGCGATGTTGGCGGTGCGGCAGCGGTTCTGCTTCATCCGGACGTACGTGACGGACGCGGGGTCCTCGCCCACCAGCACCGTCGCCAGGCAGGGGGTGACGCCGGTGCGGTCGGTGAGACGGGCGGCGCGCCGCGCGGTGTCCTCGACGACGCGCCGGGCGAGCGCGGTGCCGTCCATGAGCCGGGCCTGAGACATGGTCCACTCCTGGGTCGATCGACGGATCGCCCAGGCGCGCGGCATCTACTCTGCGTGGACCGCTCCCCGGTGGTACTCCACCTCAGCGCCAGTCACGGCCCCGGATCAGCGTAACCGAAGCGCGCCGGCCCTTCGCCCCCAACGCCGTTATTGCTCGTCCCACGCCTGGATCAGGGTCTGCTCGGTGATCTTGCCGTCACGCAGCCTGATCATCGACTCCGACAGGACCCGGATCCCGTCCGCGTACTCGCAGGACTCGCTGAAGGCCGCGCGGTCGCCCTGGACGACGCAGTCCTCCAGCTTGTGCGTCATGTCCCGGCTGTAGACGTCGTCGAGCATGGCGCTGATCTCGTCGCGGCCGTGCAGCACCCGTGGGTGGCTGGGCTGCGCGTTGTGGTCCACGACGCGCAGTTCGGCGTCGTCGGCGTAGAGCGACAGGAGGGTGTTCGGATTGCCTTCTATGCCCCGGCGCAGCGTCTCGGCGTCGAAGGCGGGACTGGCCGCAGTACCCATCGTGACCTCCTTCGAAGGGCCGCGGCCCACGGGGGACCCGGACCGCGGAGGGCCTCTCCTACGAGATTCCTCCGTCCGGTCGGCCCCGGCAAGCGGGCGGCGACTGCGCCTGACGGGTGAGGGCGCTGGGCCGACCGTGTCCGGCGGGGGGCGGCGCGCGTTGCTGGAGGCATGATCTCAACACGTCGTATCGTCGCCGCCGTTGGTCTCGCGGCAGCCGTCACCGGTCTCGCCGCCCCGTCGGCGGCCGCGGCCGGGGCGGACAGCCGCGGCGCCGGCGGGTTCAGCCCGATGGCCACGCTCGACTCGCTGACCGTGAGCGACATCCCCGAGGAGCACAAGGAGGAGTTCCCGCGGCCGTCCGCCCAGCTGACCCAGCTGAAGCGGCTGAACGACCTCAACCAGCTCAACCAGGTCACCGGCCTCGTCGCCCCGGTCACCGGACTGCTCCCCGCCGTCCACTGAGCCCGCTCGCCGCCGGCCGGGCCCGCCGGACCCGTCAGCCGGCCGCGGCCAGGAACTGGGTGGCCGCCAGCTCCGCGTACAGCGGGTCGGCGGTCACGAGTTCGCGGTGGGTGCCCACCGCGCGGACCTTGCCCGCGTCCATCACCACGATCCGGTCGGCCATCGTCACGGTGGACAGCCGGTGCGCGACGACCAGCACGGTGGTGGCCCGGGCCACGTCGGCGACGGTGTCCCGCAGCGCCGCCTCGTTGACCGCGTCCAGCTGCGAGGTGGCCTCGTCGAGCAGCAGCAGTCTCGGGCGGCGCAGCAGCGCGCGGGCGATGGCCACCCGCTGGCGCTCCCCGCCCGACAGCTTGGTGCCGCGATGCCCCACCAGCGTGTCGAGCCCCTGCGGCAGCCGCGCGACCAGTCCGTCCAGCCGGGTCGTCTTCAGCACCCGCGCCAGCGCGTCGTCGCCCGCCTCCGGATTGCCCAGCAGCAGGTTGTCGCGCAGCGAGCCGGACAGCACCGGCGCGTCCTGCTCGACGTAGCCGATGGCCGAGCGCAGCAGCGGCAGTTCCCACTCGGTGAGCTCCCGGCCGTCCAGCGTGATCACGCCCGACTCGGGGTCGTAGAACCGCTCGATGAGCGAGAAGACGGTCGTCTTGCCCGCGCCGGACGGGCCGACGAACGCCGTCATGCCCTGCGCGGGCACCTCGAAGGTCACGCCGTGGTGGACGTACGGCAGGTCCTCGGCGTAGCGGAAGCGGACGTCCTCGAAGGCGAGCGCCGCGGGGCGGGCGTCGGCCGCCGGCAACGAGGCGGCGGACCCGGCGGGTTCGGCGGGCAGCCGCAGCGCCTCCTGGATCCGGGTCAGGGCCGCGGCCCCCGTCTGGTACTGCGTCACGGCACCGACGACCTGCTGGATCGGTGCCATGAGGTAGAAGACGTACAGCAGGAAGGCGACCAGGGTGCCGACGTCGACGGCGCCGGTCGCGACCCGCGCGCCGCCCACCGCGAGCACCGTGATGAAGGCGATCTGCATCGCCAGCCCGGCCGTGTTGCCCGCGGCCGCCGACCACTTGGCGGCGCGCACGCTCTGCCGCCACGACTCCTCCGCCGCGGCGTGCAGGGTCCGCTCCTCGCGGTGCTCCGCGCCGGACGCCTTCACCGTGCGCAGCGCGCCCAGCACCCGCTCCAGCGAGGCGCCCATCACACCGACCGCGTCCTGCGCCCGCCGGCTGGCCTTGTTGATGCGCGGCACGATGAAACCGAGGACGGTGCCCGCGCCGAGCACCACGGCGAGCGTGACGCCGAGCAGCACCGGATCGACCAGGCCCATCATCACCACGGTCGCGACCAGCGTGAGCCCGCCGGTGCCGAGCCCGACCAGGGAGTCGGTGGTGACCTCGCGCAGCAGGGTGGTGTCCGAGGTGATCCGGGCCATCAGGTCGCCGGGCTCGCTGCGGTCCACCGCGGATATCCGCAGGCGCAGCAGGTACGACGACAGGGTGCGCCGCGCGCCGAGCACCACCGACTCCGCGGTGCGCCGCAGCACGTACGCGCCCAGCGCGCCCAGCGCGGCGTTCGCCACGACCAGGGCCGACATCGCGAGCAACGCGCCCGTGATGGACCGGTCCCGGGCCAGGTCGTCGATCAACTCCCGTGCCACCAGCGGCAGCAGCAGCCCGGTGGCCCCGGTGACCAGCGAGAGCACCGCCCCGGCGAACAGGGCCCAGCGATGGGGGCGTACGTAGCCCAGGAGCATGCGCCACGGGGGCTGGGCGGTCTCCGTCTGTGCGTTGCTCACGCTGCTCCTTCACGAGTCCGGCGGATGGTCAGAGACTACGGGGGAGCACTGACAGCGGGCCCCGGGGTTCCGCCACGGGCCCGGTCCGGCCCGTGCGCGGCCGGGGCCGGTGACCCGGACGACCGGGGCGGGGCGGCGCGGACCTCGTCGTGCGGCGTGCCGCGGGCGCGGCCCCCGCTCGGGGCGGAACACCGGTTTCCGTACGGATGGCGGGCGTCCGAGCCCGTTCGGGAGGGAGCGGATGGCGGGCGTCCGAGCCCGTTCGGGAGGGAGCGGATGGCGGGGCGTCCGAACCCGTCCGCGACGGAGCGGAAGGCGGGCGTCCCAACCCGTCCGGGACGGAAAGGCGGCCGCGCCCACCTCGGACGGCCCCGTGCGCCGTCCCCTTACCGATCAGTCACGCTAGGGTCGGGGGCGGGACGGACACCGGCAGACGGAAGGGTTCAGCACAATGGCGCAGGAAGTACGCGGCGTGATCGCACCGGGGCGCGACGAGCCGGTGCGGGTCGAGACGATCGTCGTGCCGGACCCCGGGCCGGGGGAGGCCGTGGTGCGGGTGCAGGCGTGCGGGGTCTGCCACACCGACCTGCATTACAAGCAGGGCGGCATCAACGACGAGTTCCCCTTCCTGCTCGGCCACGAGGCCGCCGGGGTGGTCGAGACCGTCGGCGACGGCGTCACCGAGGTGGCCCCCGGTGACTTCGTGATCCTCAACTGGCGTGCCGTGTGCGGCCGGTGCCGGGCCTGTCTGCGCGGCCGCCCCTGGTACTGCTTCGACACCCACAACGCCGGGCAGAAGATGACCCTCGCCGGCACCGGCCAGGAGCTGTCCCCGGCGCTGGGCATCGGCGCGTTCGCGGAGAAGACGCTGGTCGCGGCCGGTCAGTGCACCAAGGTGGACCCGGCCGTCTCCCCGGCGGTCGCCGGACTGCTGGGCTGCGGGGTGATGGCCGGCATCGGGGCCGCGATCAACACGGGCGGCGTGGGCCGCGGCGACACCGTCGCCGTGTTCGGCTGCGGCGGCGTCGGTGACGCGGCCGTCGCCGGGTCGAAGCTGGCCGGGGCGGCGCGGATCATCGCGGTCGACATCGACGACCGCAAGCTGGAGACCGCCCGCACGATGGGCGCCACTCACACCGTCAACTCGGCCACGACCGATCCGGTCGCGGCGATCCGCGAACTGACCGGCGGGTTCGGCGCCGACGTCGTCATCGACGCGGTCGGCCGCCCGGCGACCTACGAGCAGGCCTTCTACGCCCGGGACCTGGCCGGCACGGTCGTCCTGGTCGGCGTGCCCACCCCGGAGATGAAGCTCGAACTGCCGCTGCTCGACGTCTTCGGGCGCGGCGGCGCGCTGAAGTCCTCGTGGTACGGCGACTGCCTGCCGTCCCGTGACTTCCCCATGCTGATCGACCTGCACCTGCAGGGGCGGCTGGACCTGGACGCGTTCGTGACCGAGACGATCGAGCTCACCGAGGTGGAGAAGGCGTTCGAGCGGATGCACCGCGGCGACGTGCTGCGTTCGGTGGTGGTGCTGTGATGACCGCCCGCATCGAACGCCTCGTCACCTCCGGCCGGTTCACCCTCGACGGCGGCACCTGGGACGTCGACAACAACGTGTGGCTGGTCGGCGACGACCACGAGGTCGTCGTCATCGACGCCGCCCACGACGCCGACGCGATCATGGCGGCGGTCGGGGACCGCCGGCTGACGGCCATCGTGTGCACGCACGCCCACAACGACCACATCAACGCCGCGCCCGCGCTCGCCGAGCGCACCGGAGCCGTCATCTGGCTGCACCACGACGACCTGCCGCTGTGGAAGCAGACCCACCCGGACCTCGACCCCGGCGCCGGGCTGCTGGACGGCCAGGTCATCGAGGTGGCCGGCGCCGACCTGCGGGTGCTGCACACACCGGGCCACGCCCCCGGCGCGGTCTGCCTGTACGACCCGGGACTCGGCGTGGTCTTCACCGGCGACACCCTCTTCCAGGGCGGTCCCGGCGCGACCGGCCGCTCCTTCTCGCACTTCCCGACGATCATCGACTCCATCCGCGACCGGCTGCTCACCCTCCCGCCGGGGACCAAGGTCCTCACCGGTCACGGCGACCCGACGACCATCGGGGCGGAGGCCCCGCACCTCCAGGAGTGGATCGCGCGAGGCTACTGAGGCCCGGGGCCACTGAAGCCCGTGGGCCGCTGAAACTGGATGCGAACCCCAGTACGATCACTGGGTATGACCTCGAACTCGCTCGTCACCCTGCACGACGTGCCCGTGCTGTACTGCGCCCCCGAGGGGCCGCTGCTCGACGGTGAGGGCGCGGCGCTCGATCTGATCGGCGACGCGCTCGGGCAGGGCGCCGAACTCGTCGCCGTGCCCGTCGAGCGGGTCGCCGATGCCTTCTTCCGGCTGCGCTCGGGCGTCGCCGGCGCCGTGACGCAGAAGTTCGTGAACTACCGGCTGCGCCTCGCGATCGTCGGGGACGTCTCGCACCACGTCGAGAAGAGCACCGCGCTGCGCGACCTCCTGCGTGAGGCGGACCGCGGCGGCTCCCTGTGGTTCGTGCCGGACCGGGACGGACTGGAGGCCAGGCTGGCGCCCGGCCGGTGAGCCGCCCGAACGGCGGAGCGGCCGGCCGGGAAAGGTGACAGAGGATGTCCGGCTTTCGCGGAAGGCTCCTTCCCGGAAGCAGCCACACGGGAGGTCGGACATGTCACAGCCGCTCAAGGGCAAGGTCGCGCTGGTCGCCGGGGCGACGCGCGGAGCGGGCCGCGGGATCGCCGTGGAACTCGGCGCGGCCGGCGCCACCGTCTACGTCACCGGCCGCAGCACCCGCGCCCGCCGCTCCGAGTACGACCGTCCCGAGACGATCGAGGACACCGCCGACCTGGTCGGCGAGGCCGGCGGCCACGGCATCGCCGTACCCACCGATCACCTCGACCCGGCGCAGGTGCGCGCCCTGGTCGACCGCGTCGCCGACGAACAGGGCCGCCTCGACGTGCTGGTCAACGACATCTGGGGCGGCGAGAAGCTGTTCGAGTGGGACACGCCCGTCTGGGAGCACGACCTCGACAACGGCCTGCGGCTGCTGCGCCTCGCGATCGAGACCCACGCCGTCACCAGCCACCACGCCCTGCCCCTGCTGCTGCGCCGCCCCGGCGGCCTGGTCGTGGAGATGACCGACGGCACGGCCGACTACAACCGCGACACCTACCGGGTGAACTTCCTCTACGACCTCGCCAAGGCCGCCGTCCTGCGCATGGCCTTCTCCCTGGGCCACGAACTGGGCCCGCGCGGCGCCACCGCCGTGGCCCTGACGCCCGGCTGGCTGCGCTCGGAGATGATGCTCGAACACTACGGCGTGCGCGAGGACAACTGGCGGGACGCCCTCGGGCAGGTCCCGCACTTCGCCATCTCGGAGACCCCGCGCTACGTCGGCCGCGCCGTCGCGGCCCTCGCCGCCGACCCCGCGGTCCCCCGTTTCAACGGCCGGTCCCTCTCCAGCGGCGGCCTCGCCCGGGAGTACGGCTTCACCGACCTCGACGGCAGCCGGCCCGACGCCTGGCGCTACCTCGTGGAGGTCCAGGATGCGGGCAGGCCGGCCGGCACGACCGGCTACCGGTGACCCTGCGCAGAGTGAATGTCACCGTTCCGTCGCGATCGCACCGCTGCCACAACCGAGCGGCCCCCGCGCCTGTCTAGCTGGCAGAGACCGCGCGGCAGACGCGCATTCCCTGCGAGAGACGAGGCAGTCCATGGGGGAGACACGCAGACGGGCGACCGTCGTCCTGGGAACCGCCGCCCTGGTGGCGCCGCTCACGCTCGCGCTGGGCGCCGGCCCGGCGCAGGCGGCGAGCTGCACCACGCAGACCGGGCCGTACCAGAAGCAGGTGGAGAAGTTTCTGGGCCGCCCGGTCGACGGCCGGCAGTCCGCCACCGACTGCAAGGCGATCCAGGCGTTCCAGACCAAGCACGGCATCACGCCGGCCATCGGGTACGCGGGCCCCGTCACCTGGGGCGTGATGGACCTGATGAACAAGCAGAAGGCCGTTGGCAAGAACCCGAACAAGGCCGGCGCGTGCCCGGTCGACAAGGGCCGTATCGCCTGTGTGAACCTCACGCTCCAGCTGAGCTGGATCCAGGACGGCAAGAAGCTCGTCCACGGCCCCGTCCCGGTCCGCACCGGCAAGAACGGCTACGAGACCCGCACCGGCCTGAAGAAGGTCTACTGGCGCAACATCGACCACGTGTCGACCCTCTACAACGTGCCGATGCCCTACTCCCAGTTCTTCGACGGCGGCCAGGCCTTCCACTCCGTCGGCGTCAGCATGTGGAACCCGCCGGGCTCGCACGGCTGCGTCAACATGACCAGGACCGACGCCAAGAAGTACTGGTCGCTGCTGAAGACCGGCGACGACGTCTACGTCTACGGGCGCAAGCCGGGCACCTGACGGGACCGGCCCGCGGGGAGCGGTCAGCCCTCCGGCGCGTCGTCGAGGTCCGGGATCCCCGTCGTATCCCGCCCTGCCGCGCGGACTCGTGCGCGACGATGCCCGGCAGGGTGCGGCGGGCCGCCACCCAGGCGTTCACGGACGGCGGCGAGCGGGTGACCACCACCGTCCCGAAGTCGTCCGCCGCAATGTGGTGGCTGCCCCCGTGGCCGTTGGGGAGGCGGGCGTCGGGTACGGCAACGGCGGACAGTCCGCGGGCCGCGGGAAGAGGGCCGCGGGACGCCCCCGGCCCCCGTCCGGCGGTGGACCGCCGGACGGGGGCGGGCGCCGGGCGCGGCGGACACCCGAACCGCGCGGCCGGTTCGGCGACGAGGACGTGATCAGGGACACGGACCGATATGCCCGATTGATTCCCGATGGCTCACATCGCCTTCACGTCCGGCGCCGTATGCTTCACGGCATGTCCACCAGTGTTGAAACCGCAACCGAGCGATCGGCCGCGGAGGTCAACGAGGAGATCCGGGCGCTGTGGCGCCGGGCGGGCGGGACACTGAGCACCGAGCAGCGCGAGCGGTACCAGCGCCTCGTCATGGAGTGGGCCGCCGCGACGCCGCATCCGGCGCGGGCCGCCTGACCCGCACACGGCGGGCCCGGTGCCTTCGGCCCCCGGACCTCTCCGTCAACCCCACGTGGCCGAGTAGCGGCGCTGGTAGGCCTTGCGGTCCTGTTCCGTACGGATCCACCGCGTGGCCGCCAGCGCCGTCAGACTGCCTCCGACGACCAGGAGCCCGGGCCCGACGATCCGCGGGTCCGTCAGCCGGGCCAGCAGCCGCCTGCCCGCCTCACCCGGGACCGGGACCGGCGCACCCGGCGCCGCGTCCGGGGGTGCGACCGCGTTCTGGGTGCCCGAGGACGCCGGCGGGACGCCCTGCCCGGTCTGCGGGGCCGACGTGATCAGCTGGACGCCGAGCGCGGACAGCGCCCGCGGCAGCGGCTGGAAGAAGGTCGTCCCGCCCGTGCGGCAGTCGCCGCTGCCGCCCGAGGTCACGCCCAGCGCGATGCCCTCGGAGAACAGCGGACCGCCGCTGTCCCCGGGTTCGGCGCACACGTTCGTCTCGATGAGACCGGAGACCGTGCCCTCCGGGTAGTTCACCGTGGCGTCGAGCGCGGTCACCTCCCCGTCCCGCAGCCCGCTGCTGCTGCCGCTGCGGAACACCCGCTGCCCTACGGCCGCCTCACCGACCCCCGTGATCCGCACCCCCTGCCCGTCACCGATGGCCACCACGTCCGCCCCGTCGCCCGCCCGGCCCGTGGCGTACCGCACCAGCGAGTAGTCGTCGCCGGGGAAGCTGCCGGCCACCGTCCGGCCCACCGGCCGGCCGCCCCGGCCGTCCGCGAACCAGACCGAGCCGTCCGGCCCGCAGTGCCCGGCGGTGAGGATGTAGTCGGCCGTCCCGTCCGTGACGTTGAACCCCGCCGAGCACCGCCCGGCCGTGGAGAGGATGGGCAGGGCGCCGTTGACGCGGGTGGTGAAGGTGCCCTCGGTGCGCTCCGTGCGGACGAAACCGCCGATGCCGTCCGCGAGGTCGGTCAGCTCGGACCAGTCGGCGGCGGAGACGGTGCTGTCCCCGCGGACCACCACCTCGTTCGACCGGTAGTCCACCACCCACGCCGTGCCCGGCACCCGCGGTGCCGCGCGCAGCTGCCGCGTGGCGGAGCCGAGTTCGCGCAGGCTGTGCCGCACCAGCTTCGCCGTCGCGCCCGCCGCGCGGACCTCGGTGGCCGCCTCGGCGTCGGTGACCGCGACGACCGGCCGCCCGTCGTCGTCGATCCAGCTGCCCGCCGTCCGCGCGGCGCCGAGCCGTCCGACCAGGCCCGCGCCGGTGTCCTCGGCGAGCAGGCGCGGAGCGGCGGCGGGGGGTTCGCTCGCGACCGCCTGGGTGACCATGGCCGCCCCGAGGACGATCCCGCCGACCGACGCCAGCCGGGTCACTCGCCGGGCGATCCGTCGTCGTGCGTGCCTCATGCCTGGCTCCCGAACCCCGAACACGCGGCGCGACCGCACGCGGCGGCCGCGGGGCGCCCGGGTCGTCGAGCACCCCCCGTTCATACGTGCCGGGGCCCGGCGGCGTTCATCCCCGGGGGCCGGCTCAGTTCTTGCGGGCCACCCCGCCGAACATGGCGACCTCCTCCGGCTCCGCGTCGCCGGCCTCCTCGGACCGCCAGCGCGAGCACGACACGACACCCGGCTGGAGCAGTTCCAGCCCGTCGAAGAAGCGGCTCACGGCCTCGGGGGTGCGCTGGGTCAGCTTGGGAGTGCCGTGCTCGTTCCAGAACTTCACCGCCTCGTCCACGTCCGGCATCGCCGGCGAGGTGATGGTGTGCGACAGCACCAGGTGGCTGCCCGGCGGGAGGGCGTCCATCAGCCGGCGCACCACGCCGTACGGGTCCTCGTCGTCGTCGAGGAAGATGACGACGCCCAGCAGGATCAGCGCCACGGGCTGCGTGAAGTCCAGGCTCTTCGCGGCGTGTTCGAGGATCGCGTCGACATTGCGCAGGTCCTCGTCCAGGTAGTCGGTGCGGCCCTCCGGCGTGCTGGTCAGCAGCGCGCGGGCGTGCGCGAGGACGAGCGGGTCGTTGTCGACGTACACGATCCGGGCCTCGGGGGCCAGCCGCTGGGCGACCTCGTGCGTGTTGTCGGCGGTGGGCAGGCCGGTGCCGATGTCCAGGAACTGGCGGATGCCGGCGTCGGCGACCAGGTGCCGCACGGCGCGGCCCAGGAACAGGCGGTCGGCGCGGGCGTACTCGCCGATGCCAGGGTGCAGCTGGCGGATCTGGTCGCCGGCCGCCCGGTCGACCTCGTAGTTGTCCTTGCCGCCGAGCCAGTAGTTCCAGATCCGGGCCGTGTGCGGCTGGGACGTGTTGATGCGCTCGCGCAGCGCCTGGGCCACGCCGTCCGCGGCTGGCGGGTTCTCGGTCACGGGATCAGCTCCTGGGGGTGCCTGGTGCCGGGGCGTGAAGAGGCCCCGGCGGTGTCAAGACGCAATCTAGACCGACGAGATGATCTTTGCCGGGCCTTGGGTGTTTTCGGTGTGCGGCCCGTGGCCGTCCCCGGTGCCCGGCCGGTGCGCGGCCGCCTATCGTGTGCCCATGACCAGGAGAACGCACGGCACGGCCGGGGAACCGAACCCGTTGCGCGCACTGGACCTCGACCGGCTGCGGCGCCGTACCAGCATGAAGTGGCGCACCTATCCCGACGACGTGCTGCCGCTGTGGGTGGCGGAGATGGACGTGCCGCTCGCCGAGCCCGTCGTCCGCGCGCTCACCGACGCGCTCGCGCTCGGCGACACCGGCTATCCGGCGGGGACCGCCTATGCCGAGGCGCTGGCCGCCTTCGCCGAGAAGCGGTGGGGCTGGACCGGAGTCGACGTGGGCCGCACCGCGATCGTGCCCGACGTGATGCTCGGCGTGGTCGAGATGCTCCGGCTGGTGACCGGTCCGGGGGACGCGGTGGTGGTCAACCCGCCCGTGTATCCACCGTTCTTCCCGTTCGTCGCGCACCTGGACCGCCGGGTGCTCGGCGCCCCGCTGGGCGCGGCGGGGCGGATCGACCTCGCGGTCCTGGAGGAGTCCTTCCAGCAGGCCGTGGCGGGCGGGCGCCGGGCGGCGTACCTGCTGTGCAGCCCGCACAACCCGACCGGAACCGTGCACACCGCCGAGGAGCTGACGGCGGTCGCCCGCCTCGCCGGGGAGTACGGCGTGCGCGTCGTCGCCGACGAGATCCACGCCCCGCTGGTCGTCGGCGACACGGAGTTCGTGCCGTATCTCAGCGTGCCGGGCGGGGAGGACGGCCTGTCGCTGATGTCGGCCTCCAAGGCCTGGAACCTGGCCGGCCTCAAGGCGGCCCTCGCCGTCGCGGGTCCCGGATCCGCCGCCGACCTGGCCCTGCTGCCGGAGGAGGTCGGCCACGGCCCCAGCCACCTCGGCGCCGTCGCCCACACCGCCGCCCTGCGCGACGGGACCGCCTGGCTGGACGCCCTGCTGGCCGGCCTGGACGACAACCGGCGCCTGCTCGCCCGGCTGCTGGCCGAGCAGCTGCCCGGCGTCCGCTACCGCCCCGGCGACGCCACCTACCTGGCCTGGCTGGACTGCCGCGCGCTGGGCCTCGGCGACGACCCGGCCGACGTCTTCCTGCACCGGGGCCGGGTGGCCCTGAACCGCGGCCTGCCCTTCGGGACCGGCGGCGCGGGGCACGTACGGCTGAACCTGGCCACGTCACCCGAGATCCTCACGGACGGCGTGCGGCGGATGGCCGCCGCGCTGCGGTGAGCCGCCTGCCTACACTTCCCGGCATGGACGCCACCTCGCCGGACCGGCTCGGAGCCGGCAAGTACCTGCTGATCACGAGTTACCGCAAGGACGGCACCCCGGTGCCGACGCCCGTCTGGGTGGTCGCCGACGGGGACGCGCTCGGTGTCTGGACGGCCGCCGACTCCTGGAAGGTCAAGCGCATCCGGCGCCGTCCCGACGTCCTCGTCGGCCCCTGCGACGTGCGCGGCAGGCCGACCGGCGCGCAGGTCCCGGCCACCGCCGAGATCGCCGACGCGGCGACCACGGCACGCTACCGGCGCCTCGTCGCCCGCAAGTACGGCATCACGGGCCGCCTCACCCTGCTCGGCAGCCGGCTGCGGCGCGGCCTGGACGGCACGGTCGGGATCCGGGTGACCCCCGCCGGCTGACGGCGTGGCCCGCCGGGCCGCACCGCTCAGGTCCAGGCGCGGTACGGCTCGTCGAGCAGCTGGAACACCGGCTCGCCGCGCACCGGGTCCTTGGCCGTGGACAGCCGCACCCGGTCGCCGCTGTGGATGCCGATCGGCGGGCCCATCACCCGGCCCCGCACCACGAACCCCTCGGCCATCTCGATCAGGGACACATTGCGCGCGGCGGGCGTGTTGCGGTGCACGACCGTCGTGTGGCGAACGGTGCCGGTGCCCTCGCTGCGCTCCGTGCGCAGGTCGCTGCCCTGGCAGACCGGGCACAGCAGCCGGTGGTACATGGCGGTGCCGCACCAGGTGCAGCGCTGGTAGAGCAGGGCCTCCGGCTCGGCGGGCCGATGGTCCAGGACGCCCGCGGCGGAGCCGGCTGCCCGCTGAGCGACGCTTCCTGAGTAGTGGTACACGCTGGTCAACTCCCTGCACTCGGCCGGAAACCCGCGTGCGCGACACCGGCGCACGCCTGTGCGCGGCTCACCGTGACCGTGCCACCGTGCACGGCCTCAGCGTATGGCACTCAGTGCCGCCAGTAAAGGTACTCCGTACCGCCGGATTCCCGCGGTTCAGTCACGGCCCAGGGTGGTCTCGATCTCCTGCACCACCCGCCACAGCGGGGCGCCGCGCCGGGAGACGACGACCACCACGTCCTCCGGCCGCTCGTCCACCGGGGGGCGGGGCCCGCCGTCGAACGCGGCCCGCACCAGGTCCAGGGCGTGGTCCACCGTCGCGGTCGGCTCGCCCGTGCCGTCCGAGCGCAGCCACGAGCGCAGCGCGTTGTTGTGCGCCGCGACCACGGCGGCCGCGATCACATCGGCCCGCAGGACGCCGTCGCGCCGGCCCGCGAAACGCCCGCGCAGGTACCCGGCGAGGGCGCGCTCGTAGCGCCACACCACCGACAGTTCGTACGCCCGCAGTCCCGGGACCTTCTTGGTGAGCCGGTAGCGCTGCACGGAGAAGCCCGGGTTCTCGGCGTACATCAGCAGCACCAGCCGGGCCGCGTCACAGACCCGCCCGACCGGCTCGTCGTCCCCGTCGCCGGCCGCGAGGAAGGCCGTCATGTCGGCCAGGCACCGCTCGTGGTCGGGGAAGACCACGTCCTCCTTGGACGGGAAGTAGCGGAAGAACGACCGCCGTCCGACCCCCGCGAGGGCCACGATGTCGTCCACGGTGGTCTCTTCGTAGCCCCGTTCCAGGAACAGCCGGAAGGCCGCCGCGACCAGGGCCTCCCGCATGGGCGGTTTCGCGCTCATGCACGGAACGTAACACCTGCGCAGGCCCGATGGCACTCAGTGCTCTGCCCGGAGGGAACTCGGTTCCCTGAGCGGCACAGGGCAGGCCCCATGACGCGGCCGTCCGCGGCTACGCCTCGCCGTCACCCGCCTCGCCGGAGCCCTCGGGCTCCGACAGCCGGGCCACCGCCGTGGCCACCTGGCGCTGCACCGCGTCGGGCAGCGGTTCGCCGCGCACGGCGGTGACCAGGTCCTGGGCGAGGCGGTGGAGCTTGGTGTTGGTGTTCTGCGACACCGCCACCAGAACGTGCCACGCGTCCTGCGGACTCAGTCCGAACGTGGCCATCAGCACCCCGCGGGCCAGGTCGATGGTGGGCCTGGTCTGCATGGCCCGGCGCAGCTGTACGACCTCCACGCCCAGTTCCGGGTCGGCACCGCCGGTCTCGGGGGTGAACAGCGACAGGGTGTCCGTGAGGGTGAGGAGCCGCTCGGTCGCCGGACTGGGGGCCTGGATCGTCACCGTCTTCTCCTCCGTCAGTGCCTCTTCCCGGACGGCGAGCAGGACGTTCAGCACCGAGCAGTCGCAGAAGGTCACGGCCCGCAAGTCGAGGTCGACGCCGTCCGTGGCGGATCTGAGCGCCTGGCGCAGGACGGTGCGCAGGTCGTCGGCGGCCTGCAGATCCACCTCCCCGCCCACGCTCACGACCGGACGCGCGCCGTCGGGCCGCGTGGCGATCGACAGCGACCGCGGCCGTACGGCCGCGGGGGTTGCGGGCTGCGTGGAGTACGCAGGCTCCGGCATGGCCGACACTCCTTCGAAACACCTGCCTGCCGTCTGCACCAGAGTCGTCCTCGCGGCGGGATACGTCAAGGGATACATGAAATGTAGTTCGCGTTTTTGAATGCGGGAAACCCGGGTCCTATGATGGGGGCCATGGGTGGAGTTCCTGAACCGCACACCGGATGGACCTTCCTCACCAATCACGCCCGGGTGCTGGCCGCCATCGCCGATGACCACAACGCCCGCGTACGCGACATCGCGGCGCACTGCCGGCTCACCGAGCGAGCCGTGCAGAAGATCATCGTCGACCTGGAGCAGGCCGGCTATCTCTCCCACCGGCGTGAGGGGCGGGGCAACACGTATCGCATCGAACCGGCGAAGGTGCTGCGGCACCCGGCCGAGGCGGGGCTGACCGTGGCCTCGCTGCTGGCCGTGCTCGCCCGCGACGAGGCGCACCGCGGCCGGGAGACCGCGGAGGCCGGGGCGGCGGCCGGTGAGGCCTGAGACCGGCGTCCGCTGCCGCCGTCGTCCGTCACCCGGTCGCCGCTGACGCGGGATCCGTCGCGTCGTCCGGCACGCGGATGTCCACCACGCAGACGTCGTCCCGCCGTTCCTCCTCCAGCAGGGCCGCGAGCAGCGGCCCCAGTGAGCCG
Source organism: Streptomyces cinereospinus (assembly GCF_042430725.1). Lineage (NCBI taxonomy): Bacteria > Bacillati > Actinomycetota > Actinomycetes > Kitasatosporales > Streptomycetaceae > Streptomyces > Streptomyces cinereospinus. Next base: position 15,700 of record NZ_JBHMCY010000041.1, read on the forward strand.
GGTTCGTCGGTGTGGTCGGTGAGCAGGGCCCGGGAGAGCCGTTCCAGGCCGCGGTCGATGCCCTCCGAGGGCCGCTCCACCAGCCCGTCCGTGTAGAGCAGCAGCCGGTCGCCGGGCTCCAGCCGGCACTCCACTTCCTCGAAGACCGGTGTGGTGCTGGCCCCGAGCAGCATCCCGCCGGGCCGGCCGAGCCGCCGCACCTCGCCGGCGCGCAGCAGCAGCGGCGGGAGATGGCCGGCCTGGGCCCACACCAGGCGCCGCTCGTCCGGCCGGTAGTGGGCCAGCACCATGGTCGCCGTGCCGTGCGGGCCGTGGGAGTGCAGCAGCAGCGTGTTGAGCCGGCTGAGGGCGCCGGTGAGCGAGGAGCCCGTGAGGACCATGCCCTTGGCGGAGAACCGCAGCTGGGCCATGGTGGCCACGGCGTCCATGCCGTGACCGGCCACGTCGCCGACCACGAACAGGGCGGTGCCGTCGGGCAGTTCGATGGCGCTGTACCAGTCGCCGCCGACGTGGATCCCGGACTGCGCGGGCAGGTACGCCACCTCCACCCGCAGCCCGGCCAGCCGCAGCGGCTTGTCCGGCAGCGGCAGCAGCGCGTGCTGGAGCCGGGCGGCCAGCGCCCGTTCGTTCCGGAGCGCCCCGCGCTCGGTGAGGACGGCCCGTTCGCTCTCCACCAGGGCGAGCTCGGCGCTGCGCTGGGCCGTGAGGTCCTGCACGACTCCGTGCACCTCGACCGGCCTGCCGTGCAGGTCGGCCACCGCCTCCGCGACGACCCGCAGATGGCGCACCCCGCGCGCGGTGCGGATCCGGAACGGCACGTCGGCCGGCCGCCCCTCGTGCACGAGCGCCTCGACGGCGCGGGTCAGCAGCGGCGCGTCCTCCGGCACGGTGAGGCCGGGCAGCCCGGACAGCCGCACCGGGCCGTGCGCGGGGTCGCGGTCCAGGACGGTGAAGACCTGCGCGGACCAGGTGACGTCGTGGGTGAGCAGGTTCCAGCTGGCCCAGCCGAGGTTGCCCAGCCGCTGCACCTCCGCCAGCCGCTGCTCCTGCCGTTCCGCGGGGTCGTGCCGGACCCAGCTGATGACGAGTCCGTCGCCCAGCCGGGCCACCCGCACCGAGTACGTGGACAGTTCGGTGACCCCGGCCCCCACGTCCTGCTGCGCGAACGGCTCGCCCTCATAGGGCTTCCCGGCGTTCATCACGTCCAGGCACCGCTGCCACAGCGACTCGTCCGCGACCGGCGGCCAGCACTCCAGGATCCGCAGCCCCAGCAGCCGGCGGCCGGTCCGGCCGACGACGTCGGTCGCCTCCGCGGTGGCCGCGTCGATGCGGTAGTCCTCGATCTCCCCGGACGGGGCGCGCACCGGGGTGAGCAGCATCGCCGCGCCGGGCAGCGTGTCGAACACGGCCTGTACGGCGTCGGCGGAGCCGTCGGTGGCGGGCTCCGGCCGGGCGTCGAAGGCGCGCAGCCGGCCCGCGCACAACCGCACCACGGCCCGCAGGTACTCACGGGTGCGCGGCGTGAAGGGGCCGGGGCGGGTCCGCAGGACGCCGATGGAGACCTCGGCGGTGCCGTCGGTCACCACCGGCAGCCACGCGCGCGACCGCCAGCGCTCGGGGGGATCGCCGATGAGCAGGAACCGCTTCCGGTCCGCCGCGAGGTCCTCCAGCCAGCACGCCGTGCGGGTGCGCAGCGACTCCAGCGCGGCGATGCCGCTCAGCGGCGGCACCTGGCGCCACTGGGCGGCCAGGATGGAGCCGACGCCCGCGTGCCCGATCAGTTCCAGGCCGTCGGCCGGGAGCCGGGCGAAGATCAGGACGGCGTCGGCGTCGGCGGTCTCCGCGAGGTGCGCCAGCAGGCAGCCGGCCAGTTCGTGCGGGGTGTGGACGGCGGCGAGCGCCTTGCCCAGCCGCCCCAGGGCGGCGGACGCCTCGTCGGCCGGCTCCCGCGCGGGAGCCGGTACGGCCGCCGGGGCGCTCCGGCCGGGCGCCGGGCCGGCCTCGCCCGGGGAGCCGCCGCCGAGGGTGAGCCGGCACTCCTCGATCAGCGTGCGGTCGCCGGCCCTGGCCCGGCTCAGCAGTTCCTCGTGCGCCGCGTCCGCGGAGCAGCCGGTGAGCGCCATGACCACGCCCTTGGCCCGCTCCAGCACGGCGGAGGCCGCCGCCGGCTCCCGCAGCCGGTCCAGCCCGCCGGATCGCCCGGCCGCGGCTCCGGCCGGTGTGACCGTGCCGGACCCGGTGCCGTTCTCCGCGGGGATCGCGGGGTCGCTCGTCACCCGTCGAGCATCGCACAGGGACCCCCCTGCGGGCGCAAGGTCACCGGGAGCCGATACACCCGAAAGTGCAAGCCGGGGCGCGCCCCGGCCCCGAAGCGGTATAACCCGTCGTGGGCGGCCCGTACGGCTTCCGACTGTGCGTCGCGGGCGGGCCCGTGCGGCTTCCGGCACCCCCGTCACGGCCGGCCCGCACCACTGCCGTCAGCGCCCCGCGCCGTGCTCCGCGAGCGCGTCGGCCACCGCGCGTACGCTGCGCGCGATGTGCTGGAGTTGCAGCACCTCGGCGGCGTACAGCTTGATCGTGTGCTCGATGACCGACTCCGGCATGCCGAGCCGCGGCAGGTCGGCGCGGGCGGTCTGCAGGGCGGTGCGGACGATCCGGATCTCCTGCTGGACCTGGAGCTGCGCGTGCCGGGCGAGCAGCACGGGGTGGCGGATGAACGCCGGGTAGCCGGCGTACCGGGCCGGTACCAGCTCGCGCAGCCACTTGGCCGCCGACCGCTCCCAGTCGTAGCTGCCGGGGGTCTTGACCTGGCACGGCCAGTCCGGGCGGGTGCGCGTGGACGTCAGAGGCATGATCATCGCTTCCGGTGTGCTGCGGTGCGGCGTGGTGCCGCGGTGGCGGGTCCGCGGATGTGGGGCGGCCCCGGCCTAGGGGATGACCGGGACCGCCCCTACCGAACACCGGATCGCCGACGTGGGTAGGGGACATCGGCGTCGGGTGTCCGTGCGGGCGCCCCGGAGAGCAGGCCGGGTACCGAGCGGACGGCCGGCTCTCCTCGGGCGGGTGCGGATCCGCGAGCAGTATTTATATATGCCGATGGCTTTGCAAGACGTATGAAAACATTCATGTGCGCTTTGAAAATGAAAGGTCCTTGCGTAAAGGTCGCCGGGTCAGGAGCGGGGGATCAGCCCCGGAGGAAGAACTGATGCTGGTCGGAGACCTGCTCGTAGGCCTCCAGCCGGGCCTGGGTGCGTTCCGGATCGGCGTCGGTCATGGCCTGGAGCAGCGCGGCCGCCACCAGGCCGGGCGCGGCGTAGGAGTCGAAGACCAGCCGCGAGCCGGTGCCGGTGGCGAAGGTGACGTCGGCCTCGTCGGCGACCGGACCGAGCGCCAGGTCGGTGATGAGGGCCACCCGCAGGCCGGCGCCGCGCGCCAGCCGGACCGCGGCGAGGGTCTCCTGGGCGTGCCGGGGCAGCGAGAACGCCAGCACCCACGTGCCGCCCGCCTCACGGGACTGCAGCAGCGCGTCGTAGGCGACGCTGCCGCCCAGCGTCACCAGCCGGACGTCGGGGTGGATGCGGCGCGCGGCGTACGCGAAGTACTCGGCGAGCGAGGCGGAGATCCGCAGGCCCAGCACGGTCAGCGGGGCGGACGCCGACAGCTGCCGGCCGGTCTCGATGAGCCGGTCGGGATCGGCGAAGTCCCGGCGCAGGTTCTCCAGGTTATCGATCTCGGCGTCCACCGCCGACTGCAACTCGTTGCCGCGGTCCTCCTCCGCGGCCGCGGGGCCGCCGGCCAGCGCGCCGAGGGCGATGGCCTGAAGCCGTTCCCGTAGCGCGGGGTAACCGGTGAAGCCGACCGCGCCGGCGAAACGCGTCACCGACGGCTGGCTGACCCCGACCCGGTCGGCCAGGTCGGTGATCGACAGGAACGCCGCCTCGGTGATGTGTTCGATCAGGTACTGGGCGATGCGCCGCTGCCCCGGTGACAGCCGGGGCTGGTCGAAAAGCGCCCTGAGCTGGGAAGTCGGGGCGGCCTCCGCCTCCGGCACGGTCTTCCCCGAGGTGATCGCGGATGCCTGTGCGCGTGCCTGCTGCGGCGATGGCACCGGTGCGCCTCCTTTGCTTCCCACGGAGCTTCAACATAGCTCACGCAGTGTGGCCGCCCGGGGCGACCGGAGGGCTCGGGGAGACGGGGGAGCGCAGATCCGAGGGCGGGGCGGTGCGGAGGCGGGTGGCGGTGCGGGAACGGGTCGACGGCTTCGTCACCGCGGGGGCGCGCGGCCGGGAGGGGGGCGCTACGCCGCCGCCTCCCCATTCCCGCCGGCCTTCGCGTCCCGCCCGCGCGGCTGACGGTCCGCACCGAGGCCCGCACGACCCTGATCGGCGACGCGGCGGGCGACGCCCACGGCGGACCGGAGCCGACGCTGGAACCGTGCGGCGGACCGGCGCCCGGGGGGTGTCCCGCCCGCTCCACGAGACGCCCCTCGGGGGCTGTCCTAGTCGACGGTCACCACCAGGTCCGCGCGGTCCCGTGTCGCCGCCACCAGTTCGGCGTTGCGCTGGTCCGTCCCCAGCACCCACGCCCTGGCCTCCTCGTGGCCCTTGCCGAACTCCTCGTGCCGGGCCACGAGGCGGCGGACCCGCTCCGGCTCGGGCAGCTCGCAGAACCACACCTCGTCCAGCCGCGGCCGGACGCGCGCCCACGCGCCCGTGTCGAGCAGCAGGTAGTTGCCCTCCGTCACGACCAGCCGGGCGTCCGGCGGGACCGGGATCGCACCCGCGAGCGGCTGCTCCAGGACGCGCTCGAAGCCCGGCGCGTACACCACGTCGTCGCCGTCCTCGCGCAGCCGGCGCAGCAGGGCCGCGTACCCGGCCGCGTCGAAGGTGTCCGGCGCGCCCTTGCGCTCGCGCCGGCCCAGCCGGTCCAGTTCCGCGTCGGCGAGGTGGAAACCGTCCATCGGGACATGCGCCACCCATGGCCGGCCGGTGCCGTTGAGCTCCCGGACCAGGCGCTCGGCGAGGGTCGTCTTGCCCGAGCCGGGGCTTCCGGCGACACCGAGGACGGCCCGGCGGCCGTCCACCGGGAGGGCGCGGGCGCGGGCGAGGAGATCGTCGAAGGTCACCGGCACACCGCAGAGTGTGTCATCCGGGGACGGGCGCCGGAGGACGGGCGCCGGGGGACGGGCGCCCGAAACCGGGCTTCGGAGGTCGGGCGCCGGGGCCGGGTGTCGGGGGCCGGGGCAGGGCGTCGGCCCACGGGCGGTGGGGGCGGGCCGCGCGGCGACGGCCTTACGACAGGTGGCTGCGCGACGGGCCGGCCGACGTCGGTACCGGCCGGGGGGTGGCGGGAAACAGCCGGTGTGGCCTCCGCCACTCACTGGACCCGGCCGGGCGGGGAACCGGACCTGTATGACGGAGCTCGGTCTGCCCGAAGAAATCCTGGCCTGCCTGTTCGACCTCGACGGGGTCGTCACCAAGACAGCCGTGGTCCACGCCGCCGCCTGGAAGGAGACCTTCGACGCCGTCCTGCGCGAGCGCGAGGGCGACGCGTTCCGGCCGTTCGACGCCGTCGCCGACTACGACGAGTACGTCGACGGCCGGCCGCGCGCGGACGGTGTGCGCACCTTCCTCGCCTCCCGCGGCATCCGGCTGCCCGAGGGCACTCCGGAGGACCCGCCCGACGCCCCCACCGTGCACGGCGTCGGCAACCGCAAGAACGACCTCCTGCTGGAGAGGATCCGCACCGGAGGTGTCGAGGCCTACGACGGCACCCTGCGCTACCTCGGGGCGGTCCGCGCCCGGGGCCTGCGCACCGCGATCGTCTCCTCCAGCGCCAACTGCCGTGACGTCCTGCGCGCGATCGGCGCCGAGGACCTGTTCGACGTGCGCGTCGACGGCGTGGTGGCGGCCGAGCGCGGGCTGCCCGGCAAGCCGAAGCCGGACACCTTCCTTGCCGCCGCCCGCGACCTCGGCGTCGAGGCACGCCGGGCGGCCGTGTTCGAGGACGCGCTGGCCGGCATGGACGCGGGACGCGCGGGCGGCTTCGGGTACGTCGTCGGCGTCGACCGCACCGGACAGGCCGAGGCCCTGTACGCGCACGGCGCGGACCGGGTCGTCCGGGACCTCGCCGAACTGGGGGACACGGAGTGATCGCACAGGGGGCGTACGCCGTCGAGCCGTGGACCGTGCGGGAGACCGACCTCAGGCTCGACGTGCTGGCACAGAGCGAGTCCGTGTTCGCGCTGTCCAACGGCCATGTCGGCTGGCGCGGCAACCTCGACGAGGGCGAGCCGCACGGCCTGCCCGGCTCGTACCTCAACGGCGTGCACGAGCTGCACCCGCTGCCGTACGCCGAGGCCGGTTACGGCTATCCGGAGTCCGGCCAGACGGTCATCAACGTCACCAACGGCAAGGTGGTGCGGCTGCTGGTCGACGACGAGCCGTTCGACCTGCGCTACGGGCGGCTCGTCGCGCACGAGCGGACCCTGGACCTGCGCCGCGGTGTCCTGGAGCGGGTCTGCGAGTGGACCTCGCCGGCCGGTTCGACGGTGCGGGTGCGCTCGACCCGGCTGGTGTCGCTCACCCAGCGGGCGATCGCGGCCGTAGCGTACGAGGTGGAGCCCGTCGACAGCCGCACGCGGGTGGTGATCCAGTCGGAGCTGGTGGCCAACGAGAGCCTGCCCGAGCCCAACGGCGACCCGCGGGCCGCGCGGGCACTGAAGTCGCCGCTGGAGCCCGAGGAGGACTTCGCCGACGGGTCCCGGCTGCGGCTCGTGCACCGCACCCGGCGCAGCGGTCTGCGCGTCGCCGTGGCCGCCGACCACGTGGTGAACGGTCCCGGCCGCACCACCACGAGCAGCGAGAGCAACGTGGACGTGTCCCGCCTCACCGTCACCTCCGTGCTGGACCCCGGTGAGCGGCTGCGGGTGGAGAAACTGGTCGCGCACGGCTGGTCCGGCGCCCGCTCCCGGCCCGCGATGAGCGACCAGGTCGAGGCGGCGCTCGCGGCGGCCGCCCACAGCGGCTGGCAGGGGCTGCTCGACGAACAGCGGGCCTACCTGGACGACTTCTGGGCGCGGGCCGACGTGGAGGTGGACGGCGACGAGGAGATCCAGCAGGCGGTCCGCTTCGCCCTCTTCCACGTGCTCCAGGCCGGCGCCCGCGCGGAGGGGCGGGCGATCCCGGCCAAGGGCCTGACCGGCTCCGGCTACGACGGCCACGCCTTCTGGGACACCGAGACGTTCGTGCTGCCCCTGCTGACCTACACCTCGCCCGACGCGGTCGCCGAGGCGCTGGGCTGGCGGCAGGACACCCTGCCCGCGGCCCGGGAACGCGCCGCCCAACTGGGGCTGCGCGGCGCCGCGTTCCCGTGGCGGACGATCGACGGTTCGGAGGGCTCGGCGTACTGGCCCGCCGGAACCGCCGCCTTCCACGTCAACGCCGATATAGCCGACGCCGTGATCCGGTACGTGGCGGCGACCGGCGACCGCGACTTCGAGCGGGACACCGGCGTGGAACTGCTGGTGGAGACCGCCCGGCTGTGGCGCTCGCTCGGCCACCACGACCACCACGGCGCCTTCCACGTCGACGGTGTCACCGGCCCCGACGAGTACAGCGCGATCGCCGACGACAACACGTACACCAACCTCATGGCGCGGGCGAACCTGCTGGCCGCCGCCGAGGCCGTCGAGCGCCACCCCGAACAGGCCGCGCGCCTGGACGTGGACGACGAGGAGAGCGCCGCCTGGCGGGCCGCGGCCGGTGCCATGACCGTCCCGTACAACGACGACCTCGGGGTGCACGAGCAGCACGCGGGCTTCACCCGCTACCAGCGCTGGGACTTCGCGGCCACCGGCCCGGACCGGTTCCCGCTGATGCTGCACTTCCCCTACTTCGACCTGTACCGCAAGCAGGTCGTCAAGCAGGCGGACCTGGTGCTCGCGATGTACACCTGCGGCAGCCACTTCGACGACGAGCAGCTCGCCCGCAACTTCGCCTACTACGAGCCGCTGACGGTCCGGGACTCCTCGCTGTCCGCCTGCGTCCAGGCCGTCGTCGCCGCCCAGGCCGGCCACCTCGGCCTCGCCTACGACTACACCGTCGAGGCGGCCCTGATGGACCTGGCCGACCTGGAGCAGAACACCCGCGACGGCCTGCACATCGCGTCGCTGGCCGGGACGTGGACGGCGCTGGTCGCCGGTTTCGGCGGAATGCGCCGCGACGGCGACACGCTGCGCTTCGCGCCCCGCCTGCCCGAGCAGTTCAGCCGGCTCGCCTTCACCATTCAGCTCCGCGGCCGCCGGCTGCGCGTGGAGATCACCCCGGACAAGGCCACGTACACCCTGCTCAACGGAGCGCCCATGACCATCGGTCACCACGGCGAACCCCTGGAGGTCGGTCCCGACAGCCCCGCCGTGCGCACCGTCCCTCCGGCACCCGTCCGCCCGGCCCCCGAGCAGCCCCCGCACCGCGCCCCCAACGCCCGCTGAGCAGTCGCCCGAGCGGCCGCGCTGCCCGCCCAGCGCCCGGCCGCACCGGGCGCTGCGCATGCCGCACCCATGGGTTGGTTCGTGCGTTTTTCCTGATATGGGTGGAGCCGGGCCCTGGCCGACAGCGTGCGCGTCACCCGTCGTGCCGCGCCATGCCGCACACAGCCGGCCGGCCCGCTTCCTGATGCGCTGCGGACCGACGGCGGCCCGCTCCGGGACCGCGCTCGCCGTCACGGCCACGGCGGGCGCGGTCGTGCACGGCGCGCTGACCGCGGTACGCGCCCTGGCGTGCCCCGGTGTGCTGCGGCTGCCGGACCTCCCCGGCGGCGCGAGGTGCTCTGACCCGGCGGGGACCCGGCACGGCCGGCGCCCCCGTCCGGGGCCGCGGCCTGCGGGAAGCGTGATTGGAGCGCGTGCGACGGGAAACGCGAAGAGGGACCGACGCCGAGATCACATCGGCGCTGTGCGACGAGGAGGCAGCCATGGGCAGCGAAGGGACGCGCCCCGAACCGGTGGCGGACGACGCGATGGCCGACGACGCCTACCAGCCCACCGGGAGCAACGAGGAGCAGGAGGACGCCGCGCCCCTGGACCTGCAGGACGCCGTCGACGAGCGCACGTACGACGACATGCTGGACGAGGGTTACTCGCCGCCGGAGAAGCCCCTCGGCGCCACCAGGTACGGCACCACGGCCGCCGAGCAGCACGAGGGCGAGACCCTCGACCAGCGGCTCGCCCAGGAGCAGCCCGACGTGACCGGGGCCGCCGGGGACGGTGTCGGCGACCTGCCCGGCGGCGAGGGCGAGCCGGTCGACCCGGAGGCGGGCACCGAGCGCGCCGGACGCCTGGTGGCGCCGGACGAGGGGGCGCACCCGGACACCACCAAGGAGGCCGTCGCCGAGGACAAGGGCGTCGACGCGGGAGCCGCGGGCGCCGAGGAGGCGGCCGTGCACATCGTGGACGAGGACCGGCTCTGAGCGACCGGCTCCGAACGGGCGTCTCCGAGCTTGTGCTGCAGCTATCCTCCGGGCGCGCCGGATGGTTTTGAGGGTCTGGGGGCGTTCGACGGTCCTGCCGACGTCGTAGCGGGGTGCCCGGTGCTTGTTCTTGGCACCGGGTGGCCGTCCAGGGCCGGCTCCTCGGGGTGGGGGAACACGGGCCGGGCAGGCGAGCCGAGCGCTGATGTCCCTGAACCCCCGGCGGATCCGGGGCGCGGCCTGAGAAGTGGGGTACGGGTTCCCACCTGGTCCGGGCGTTCGTCCCGGCGTCGGAGTGAGTGTCCGACAGTGGCCGAGCATCCCGTCCCTTCGACGGGTGCTCGACCGTCAGCCGCGTCGACGTGCCGCCGACCAGGGGTGGTTCGCCGCCGTGGTCGAGCCATGGGGAGCGGTGGGTGAGCCGGGGGTGGACCCGGTCCCATGCCTGGGTCTCGGCCTTGCCGTAGTCGGTGGTGCCGGTGACGCGCGGCCGGGTGGGCGGGCCGCGACAACGCCGCCGCCCGGGGCGACGGCGTTGTCGGCCACGTTACTGGCGCCTGCCCGCCCTCCGGCTCGGCGGGCGGGGCGGGATCAGTGGGCGCCGGGCTCGGCCGCGATGCGCTCCAGGACGGCGTCGAGGTCGGCGCGGGGCCACCAGGCGCCCTCGCGCATCACCCCGGCGATCTTGTGCAGGGCGGCGTGGTCCGCGACGGGGTCCTCGTCCAGGAGCACCAGGTCGGCGGGCAGTCCGGCGGCGACCCGGCCGGACTCGCCCTCCCGGCCCAGGAAGCGGGCCGGTTCGGTGGTCGTCATCCGCAGAATGGTCAGCGGGTCCAGGCCCGCCTCGGCGAGGTAGTCGAACTCGTCGTGCAGGGCGAAACCGGGAACGATGCCGGCGGCTCCGCACGCGTCGGTGCCCGCGATCATCGGCACCCCCGCGTCGGCGAAGGTCTTGGTCATCCGCAGCTGGGCGTCCCAGTGGCCGCGCAAGGCGTTGCGGGTGACGTCGGGAAGCTCGGCGAACTTCGCGGCCGCCCCGTCCCAGGCGTGCAGCTCCTCGGGAGCCATGTAGCGGCGCCGGGGGTCCTCGGTGTGCTCGGGGGAATCGCCGAACTGCTGGGTGTGGACGCGGATCAGGGTCGGGCACTGCCAGGTGTCGTGCTCGACGAAGAGGGCCGCCAGCTCCTCGGCCTTGCCCTGGTCGTAGGAGCCGTCGGCCAGTTCGTAGGCGTGCGCCTCGGCCTCGGAGGTGCCCGTGGCGGGATTCAGCGCCAGCTGCTTGATCATCTTCGCCTGTGCCCGAAGGGCGCCGGGGGTCTGGGTGACGGGCAGCGGCGGCAGTTCCCGCGTGGCCTTCATGGCCCGCACCTCGTCCTCCTGCGTGGAGGCCGCGGCGAACACGGTGACGCCGGGGCCGAGGTGCTCGATCGACCACACGCCGCCGCGCGCCGCCTCCCGCGGGTCGAGGTCGTGGGCGAGGTGGCCGCCGAGCCGGATGCCGATCCGGTTGGCCTCCTCCAGGGCGGCCATGAAGGTCTCGCGGGTGGTGACGCCGGCCTTGACGAAGTCGGCGCCGTCCGCGTGCTGCTCGCGCACCGCCGCCACCACGGCCTCGACCGTGCTCGCGTTCAGCGGCGTCAGCAGTTCCCCGGCGGTCGCCAGGAGGGCCGGGGCCCCGGTCGGCGCGGGCAGGGTGCCCTCACGGCGGGCGGCCAGCAGCGCCCGGCTGCCGGACATCTGGCGGAACCCGGCGATGCCTTTGGCGAGCATCAGCGCGTAGGTGCCGTCGATGTCGTCGGGGATCTCGGGCGCATGGGTGTGCATGTCCATGAAGGCGGGCACCAGGAAGCGGCCCCGTCCCTCGACGACGTGCGCACCGTCGACCGGCGCGCCGGTCGCCGTCACCGACGTGATCCGGCCCCCCTCGACCACCACGTCCTGGCCCGGAGTGCGGCTCCCGTCCAGCGGGTCGACCACGGTGACGTTCCGCACCACCACGTGACCGGTGACCGAGGATGGCTGGACGTACCTGCTCATGGAAGCTCCTGGAAAAGATCTCGCGGTGTACCGCCCCCCTGAGCGCCGCGCGGCGTACTTCCAGCTTGTGTCGTGCAGAGCGCCAGATCAAGCGGCATCCGCCGACAGTGATGTTTGGTCAGGCCGAAGGATCGGACGTGGGGAAGGCCGCGAACCTCACCCACCTGGAGTGCTTTCTCCCGTGGCCGGGGAGCTTCACCTCGGTCGAGCGGCCGGGCGCCTCCCTCGCCGTCCCGCTTCCGCCGGCGGGGCCGTCACAGTGCTGGAGCACGGCGTCGGCGGAGCGCTCTGCACCCGCACCAGTCGGCTCGTGCAGCTCACCGATCGCGGACGCTGGTTCCTGGGCGAGGTCGAGGAACCGTACCGCCGGCTCGCCCAGACGTGCCGCACGGCGCTCGAGCGGGCGGCAACGAAGGCCGGGCCCGGGCCACGACACGGCCGGGACCCGGACAGCTCCCGTCTACTAGGCTGCGGCGGGGACGTTCTCGGTCACGGCATCCGGGTCGCTGACTTCGTCGGACGTGAACACGATCATGATCACCGCACCCAGAACGGCGAAGGCGGCGAACGCGGCGAAGCTGACCAAGGCGGGCCGTCCGATGAGGAAGCCCCCGATCAGCGGACCAAGGATCCCAGCGATACGGCCGACACCGCTCACCACCCCCACTGCGCCCGCCCGCAGAGCGGAGGGGAAGCACATCGCTGTGAATCCGTAGATCACGGGCTGGACACCTATCCCGGCGCCGGCGATGAAGAGAAGCACGTACAGCGCCGGAAGCGGAAGGTGGACGGACAGCGCCAGGATGGCGCCGGCGGTGAGCAGCAGCCCGAACGCGGCGGCCCTTCGGGCACCGATGCGGTCCGCTGTCCAGGCGCCGCCATAAGCTCCCGCCAGGCCGCCGAAGGTGTAGACGAGCATGAACAGCAGGGCCGAGTCCAGGGAGTAGCCGCTCGTCCGCATGATCACCGGCAGCCAGGTCAGGAGCCCGAGGGAGAGAATCTGACAACAGGCCGTGATGAGCGTGAGCACGATCAGCAGACGCCACCTCCCCTGACTGACCAGTTGTGCGAGCTGGGGTGGGGTCTTGGCCTTCGTCGGGCCGGCATCCAGCGGCCCGGGCGCCCACGTGCCGAGCTTCATGGCCGCGACCGGGAGGATGGTGACCAGCGGGACGAGGCCGCCCAGCAGGAAGACGCCTCTCCACCCCCAGTCGTCCAGGAACGCCAAGGCGCTCAGGGTGGCGAAGATGCCCCCGATACCCAGCCCCGAAAGGGCCACTCCGTTCAGGAAGTGCCGGCGGCCTGGCGGGGCGGTGGACACCGTCAGTGCCACTGCCGTAGGCACGACTCCGCCCAGGCCCAGGCCTGCGACGAACCGGGCGATTCCCAGCGTGGTGGGGGTGGGGGCGACGGCACTCACGATCATGGCGACGGAGAACCAGGCGATGCAGGCCATGAACATGCGGCGTACGCCGATACGGTCGGCCAGAACTCCGGCTGTGACGGCTCCGAAGCACATGCCGAGCACCGTTGCGCTGGCTATCGCGCCCACCTGGGACGGGTTCAGCGCCCAGTCCGAGTACTGCAGGAGATCGGGTGCGGCGGCACCGTAGATGCCCAGGTCGTACCCGTCAGCAGCGATCGCGGCGCACGCCAGGGCGGCGACCCCGACGTAGCTGGGAAAGGCTTTCTTGAAGGTCACGAACATTCCTCACAGAGGTTGATTGCGCAGAAGTGGGCCGACGGTGCGCGCCGGCGCTGTGCCGCGAAGCGGACGCGGTTCGAGCACGGGCAGGGCATCGGCGGGTTTCGCCGAGACAGCCGGCTCGTGCAGAACGCCGTTCTTTGAGCGCCGCAGCGCCGTGGGTCAACGATCGACGTGAGTCATGACGGCCCGACCGGCCCGGCGGACGCGTCGGTGTCGCCGCGGATGCCTGCACGCACCGGGTGCGTAGCCCCGGGCCGGCAACACCGGGCAGATCTTTCGTTCGCTCCCATGCGGGGTGGCCATGGGGCGTAATGATCTTCGTCGTTCAACCGGCTGCGGCCGGGCGGGGCACTTCCCTTCCCGCACACGCTCGTGGCGCCGCGCCAGTGCCTTCCCGTGCCACATAGGACGGCTTATTTCGAGCCAATTAAATGGACGCCGCCGCCTGGCCACTACGGGCTGTGCAACCAACCCATCCGCTCCACACTGCGCCCGGAGCGCAAGTACGCCGTCCGAGCAGACTCAGGGCTCGGCCCGCGACGACAAGCGTGCCCGTGGCACGCAGACGGTTCCCATCTCGCAGGCCAGCACCTTCGTCGTCACGGGCAGTGATGATCGGTGCGCGTGTGAGACCTTGTCTCCGGTCTCCGAAGCCCGTCCCCCGCAGCGCTGGAACGGGATGAAGCCATGTACCTCGGCGGCGCCGACCCTCACGAGCCCCTGCTCAGCCAGGCGGCTCTGGCCGACCTGACCGGCTTCCCCTCGATCCTGATCCATGTGGGCATCGACAAGGGGCCCGCTCGGCTCCACCTTGAGGTCCGAGCCTCGGGCCTTGCCGGCCCTCCTCGGTGACGCGGTGGCCACCCAGGACACCGTCACCCAGACACAACCGACGAGGCGGTTCCTGAAACCCGGGATGCCGCCGCAGTCAGGCATCAACGGGGAAACACGCGGGCACTTCCAGCTCGGCCCAGATCGTTTTGCCCAACTGACCGTATCTGCTTCCCCAGCGCTTACTCAGCTGCGCAACGAGGAACAGACCGCGGCCTCCCTCGTCGCCGGGAGCGGCGCGCCGCAGCCGGGGCTGGGTGTTGCTCGGGTCGGTGACCTCACAGAACAGGAACATGTCGTGGATGAGCCGTAGCCCGACGGGACCGCCCGCGTATCGAACCGCGTTGGTCACCAGCTCACTGACGATCAACTCGACCGCGAAGTCGAGAGGCTCCAGACCCCACTCGGCGAGCTTGGCGGAAGAGGCGGCTCTGGCCTCGGCGACCGCAGCGGGGTCGGCTGGAAACTCCCACTCCGCGACGGCGTGGGGACGCAGCGGCCGGGCGCGGGCGAGGAGCAGAGCGGTGTCGTCAGCCGCGTGATGCTGCGCCGGCTCACTGGTCAGGGCGCGGGTTGCCTCCGCCAGAGGGCTGGCAGACCGGTGAAGTCCGTCGATGTGCAGGGCGAGCCGGTCAACCGCGGTGTCGATGTCGTTGGCATTCCGGGCGAGCAGACCATCGGTATACAGGGCGAGCCAGCTGTCCGGAGCCAGTCGAAACGTGGTCGTCTCGAAGGGCAGGCCGCCGACGCCGAGCGGCGGGCCGGGGTGTACCGCAATGGGGCAGGCGGTACTGCCGGACTCGGCCATGATGGGTGGCGGGTGCCCGGCACTGGCGACGGTGCACTGCTGTGTGACCGGGTCGTACAGGGCGACCAGGCAGGTGGCACCCACTACATCTCGCTCTGCCGGGTGCGCCTCAGCCGCGAGTCGGCCTACCAGTTCGTCCAGCCGAGTGAGGAGCTCATCGGGGGGTAGTTCGAGGTCGGCCAGGGTCTGCACGGCAGTGCGCAGCCGCCCCATTGTGGCGGCTGCGTGCAACCCGTGGCCGATCACATCGCCGACGACCATGGCTACCCGGAGAGAGGGAAGCGGGATCACGTCGAACCAGTCGCCGCCGATCTCCGCGCCCCCTGCCGCAGGCAGGTACCGGCCTACGGCCTCGACTGCCGGGGTTTGCGTGGTGGCGGCCGGCAGAAGCCGTTGCTGGAGGGCGACGGCCGCGTTGTGTTCGCGGGTGTATCGGCGCGCGTTGTCGATGCTGAGCGCGGCGTGCGCGGCGATCTCCGTCAGCAGATCCGCGTCCTGCTCGTCAAAGGGCTGTTCACGGTCCGTGCGCCATGCGCCGATGACTCCAAGGATCAGACCGCGCGCGAACAGGGGGGCGACAGCCAGACAGCGTCCGTCCTCAGGGATGAGCAGCTTTCTCAGCTCCTCCGATCCAAGCGTCTGCTCCACCGTGTCCCGGTCGGAGACGACTGTGCGCCCTTCCTGGAGGCTGCGAAGCCTGGGCAGGTCCGGCATGGCCGGGAACGCCTCCCCGGGGCTCAGCAGCCCCGCGGGCCAGCCGTGGGATCCCTTTACTCCCATACGGCGCAGATACGGATCACCTCCGCCGATTGTTTTGTGGGGCTCATTCCCGGCCAGAACGGCTTCGGCGAGGTCGACGGCGACAAGACCTGCGAAGTCGGGCACCAGCACATCAGCAATGTCCTGGGCGGTTCGGCTGACGTCCAGGGAAGACCCGATGCTGATCGCAGCCTGATGCCGCAACCTTAGCCGCTGGTCCGCACGCCACCGCGTCGTAGCGTCCGTGAGCAGGACGGTGACCCCGGTCGGCTGTCCGCGGCGGTCCGTAGTGCGCACGGCCGCTACCGAGAACGAGTACTCCTGTCCGGGTTCATGCAGGACACGTATGCGCTGAGCGGGATCCACCAGCGGTGTGCCCGTCTCGAGTACCCCGCGAAGCTCTGCCTCGGCCTTGGCGGCATCGGAACCTACCACCACGTCGGCCAACCGGCTGCCGGACGGCAGAGGCACCAAGCCCGCCTCGGTGAAGTTGCTGCGCACTACGGAAAGGCGGGTGTCGCGCAGAACGACCCCGATTCGCTTCTGCGTAAGCAGCGCGCGCATCAGTGCTGCCCCCCGCTCGGACTCCTCCGCGCGATCGGCGGGCACGGCGAGCAGCAACCGGTACGCGGTGGGCCCAAGGGGCAGCACACGGCAGCGGACGGCTACACCGTGTCCGCGGGCATGGCGCAGCAACGCTGTCGCTCCGTGATCAGGAAGACCGTCGCTGCGACGGTGCGCGTCCGCGAACAGCGAGGTCACGGGCCGGCCGCAGACGGCATCAGCGGGAGTCTCGAGCAGATCGGCGGCGGTGCTGGACCACTGTTGCACGGTCCCCCGCTGATCGATCAGGGCGGCCACCACGCCGGTGAGGAAGTCGGCGAACATGCGCTCGTCGGCGTTGTCGTGTGCACTGCGACTATTCACACTGACCCTCATCAGCCGGTCGACACTCCAAGCACTCTCATTATGCGCAGATGTACTCTTTCACGACGTGATGGAATATTTATTCCATCTGCTCCAAAGGGCAGTGCTCCGGGAATGATCGCTTTGCTGTGCCGGCGCATTGCGCCGGCACGAAGACAGCCTTTTGGCTGCGCAACGCCCGGTGTTATACGCGACGCGACTGCACGAACGCCGCCCGAGCCGCACTCGCCGAGACCCACCGCGTCTACGACGATCTCGCATCACAGGTGGACGGCGTAGGAGATGCCCGTGGGGAAGAGGTCTACGCCGAGCTGGACCCAATGCCGTGCAGTCAGGGTGCTGGGCTGTTTTTCAAGCAGCCTGATGTGGCGACGAAGCTCCTGCTGAACCGTGTCGACCCAAATCACTGTTCAGCGAGGGCTTTCGCTCCCGGTCATTCAGTCGGGCACCGGCCACGTCCCGGGCCCCCGTCGAACGGGGCAGCGTGCGCGAGCGCCCGCGGGCCACCGGTGCCGGGCCCGCGGGCGCTCACCGGCGCCGGGTCACGGCAGCAGCTTGTCCAGCGCGGCGTCGCCCTCCTGTGCCAGCTTGCGCCGCGCCCACTCCAGGTTCTTCGGCGTGAGGTCCTTGCCGGAAGCGAGCACCACGTCCTCCGGCGACACGTCCGTGCCGGTACGGGTGTGGAGCAGGGCGTCCGGGGTGACGCGGTCCGCGTGCTGCCGGGACGCGTCGGGCTCTGGCGTCGACATGATCTGCTCCTCCGGTCCGGTGATCCGCTGCGGACCCGTCGCGGTCAACGGGTCCACTTACACCATTCAACGCCTCGGCACGCCCTGCATCCGGAAGCCGGAACCCCGGCGTCAGCGCCGCGGTGCCCCGGGTACCAGAACCAGCATCGTGACGTCGTCGTGGATGCTCCGGGTGTGCCGCAGCAGGTCCTGCCACACGCGGTCGGGCAACGCGGTGGCGGGACCGTCCCCGTTCAGCAGCGCCAGGCGCTCGGCCACCGGGTAGAAGGCGCCGGCCGGGTCACGGGCCTCGAAGACGCCGTCCGAGGCCAGGAAGAGCCGGTCGCCCGGCTCCAGCGGCACGGTCAGCGCCCGGTGCGGGGCGGCGTCGGCGAGGCCCAGCCCCAGCGGCGTGCACGCCTCGACCCCGAGGTCCGTGGCCCGGCCCGCGCGCAGCAGCACCGGCGGCGGATGCCCGCAGGCCACCACCCGGGCGGACCGCACGTCGCGGGCGAACTCCAGCAGCACGGCGGTGGCGAACAGTTCGGCGCGCCGGGCCTGCGCCGAGTCCACCGTCAGCCGGCGGTCCAGCCGGCCGGCCACCGACTCCAGGTCCGGATCGTCCAGCACCGCCTCCCGGAAGGCGCCGAGCAGCGAGGCCACGGTGCCGACGGCCGCCAGCCCGTGCCCCTGCACGTCGCCCAGCACCGCCCGCACCCCGTACGGGCCGTCGCGCACGTCGAAGAAGTCACCGCCGACCAGCGTCCCGCGCTGCGCGGCCCGGTACAGGCCGGAGCAGCGCACCGGCCCGACCACCTCGGGCAGCGGCGGCAGCAGGGCGCGCTGCGCGGCCTCCGCGATGGCGCGTTCCAGGTCCAGCTGGGCGTCGCGGTGGCTGCGGACGAAGGACACGAAGACGCTCAGCACGGCCACGAAGCCGATCGTCCACAGGTCGGTGTCGCCGGGCCGGTTGATCTGGAGCGCCGGCACGTGCAGCAGGACGATCGCCGCCCCGCCCAGCAGCGCCGTCGCCAGCGGCCCGTACGACAGGACGGCCAGCGGCGGGATGGCGCCCAGCAGGAAGCCGATGTCGAGGGGTTGGTGGCTGACCGCCGTGGCCACGGCCACGCCCGCGATCAGGGCGACCGGCAGCACCCGCACCCAGCGCGGCGGCGGCGCGCCCCGCAGCCAGCCCCGCAGGTCACGCTGCCGGAGCGGTGACGGGACGTGCGCCGTACCCACACCCCCACGCTGCTACGCCGGGCGGCGCGTCGCACGTCGGGCGCCGGTGCCGGCGGCACCGGTGGCCGTGAACGGGCGCGGGAGTCGGCCTGATTCTGGTTTGACAATCGCATCTCGGCGCATTCGGAAGGGGAACGCAGTTGCGACCGAGGTGTGGAGGAAATGTGGGCATCATCGCCTGGATCCTGATCGGGCTTCTGGCCGGCGCCATCGCCAAGCTGCTGCTGCCGGGCAAGGACCCGGGCGGGATCATCATCACGATGCTGATCGGTGTCGCCGGTGGTCTGCTCGGCGGCTGGCTGGGGAAGGTCATCTTCGGCGTCGACTCGATCGACGGGTTCTTCGACCTGTCGACGTGGGTCGCCGCGATCGTCGGCTCGCTGATCCTGCTCGTGCTGTACCGGGCCGTCACCGGTGGCCGGCGTTCGCACCGGCACGCCTGAGGCGCGGCCTCCCGAGCAGGGCGGGCCGCGGCCCGGGAGCCCCTGGGCGCGGGGGCACGGAACGGACATCCGTTCCGTGCCCCCGCACCGCTGTGCCGGGCCCGGCCCGGCGCCCCGGCGGCTCAGCCGACGGGCCGGTCCAGCACCTCCTGCACCGCCGCCAGGATCTCGGTGACCCGCAGCCCGAACGCCGCGTCACACGCGTGCGGGCGGCCGGTGCGGGCGGCTGTGAGCAGCGCGTCGGCCGCCCGGGAGAACGCGGGCAGCGCGCCCTCGGAACTCGCCGGGAGGGACGTCACCCCGCTCGCGCCACGCAGTTCGACCGCGGCGCCCGCCGCCGCGGGCGGGGCCGTCAGGCTCAGCGTCAGGGTGCTGGCGGCGCCGGTGACATGGTCGAGGACGGCGTGCACGGTGTCCTGCGGACCGTGCGCCGCGGCGGACACGCCGGTGACGTCCCCGAGCACCGGCAGCAGCACGGACAGCGCGTGCGGGCCAACGTCCCACAGGGCGCCCTTCTCCCGCCGCCACGGTGAGGCGGCGAACGGGCTGTCGCCGCCGGTGAACACCGCGCCCAGCCACTCGGCGCGCCCGACGAACCAGCCGTCGTCACCCGCCCGTTCGCTGATCCACGCCTGCGGCTCGCGCTGGAACCGGGTGGTGAAGAAGACGACCGAGGCGACCCCGGCCCGGCGCGCCGCGTCGGCCACGGCCCGTCCCTCGGCGACCGTCGGGGCGAGCGGCTTGTCGAGCAGCAGATGGCACTCCGCCCGCGCGGCGCGCACCGCGTACTGCGCCTGTACCGCCGGGGGCAGCGCGACCGCCACCGCGTCCACCTCGGCGAGCAGGGCGTCCACGTCGTCGTAGGCGCGCGTGCCGTGCCGGCTCGCGAGTTCCTCCGCGGCGGCCGGGCGGCGCCCCCACACGCCCACGAAGTCGAGTCCGTCGTGCCCGTCGAGGGCGGGGGCGTGCACCATCTGCGCCCAGGGGCCGGTGCCGAGCAGTCCGATACGCATGCGTCGCCTCTCCCGTGGTGCGGAACCTCGCGCCGACCGGCGCCGAGGCGCCGGTCGAGGTGAGCGTGCCACACGAACGGGGGGTGGGGTACCGCGTGCTGACGTGAGCGACGGGTGCGGAAGCGCCGGGAGGTCGCACCGGGGCGGAAGCGGCGCGCCCATTCAGCACTCCCGGCACTGAATCCGTTCTCGATCCGCTATTGGACCTCCGGCCGTGCGGGCAGCACTCTGGTGCGGTCCGGGGTCCCGCCGGGAACCCGGACCCCCTCGGTACCGTGCGACAGCCGAAAGAGGTCACGAACCCATGCACACTCGCCGCATCGGTGACGTAGAGGTCAGCGCGATCGGCCTGGGCGCGATGCCCATGTCGATCGAGGGGCGGCCCGACGAGGCGCGCTCCCTGGCCACCGTGCACGCCGCTCTGGACGCGGGCGTCACGCTGATCGACATGGCCGACGCCTATCACCAGCACGCCGACGAGGTGGGCCACAACGAGGCCCTGGTCGCCAAGGCCCTCGCGTCCCACGACCGGGGCGGCGACGTCCTGGTCGCCACCAAGGGCGGTCACCTGCGCCCCGGTGACGGCAGCTGGACCCTGGACGGCAGCCCGGCGCACCTCAAGGCGGCCTGCGAGGCCTCGCTGCGCCGGCTCGGCGTGGAGGCGATCGGCCTCTACCAGTTCCACCGCCCCGACCCCCGGGTGCCGTACGAGGAGTCCGTCGGCGCGCTCCGCGAACTGCTGGACGAGGGCAAGATCCGCATGGCCGGCGTCTCCAACGCGAACCCGGAGCAGATCCGGCTGGCCGACGACATCCTCGGCGGCCGCCTGGTCTCCGTGCAGAACCAGTTCTCCCCGGCGTTCCGCTCCAGCGAGCCGGAGCTGCGCCTGTGCGACGAGCTCGGTATCGCCTTCCTGCCCTGGAGCCCCCTCGGCGGTATCTCCCGGGCCGGCGCGCTGGGTTCCGCGCACGCCCCGTTCGCCCGGATCGCGCAGGCCCGCGGGGTGAGCCCGCAGCGGGTCTGCCTGGCCTGGATGCTCGCCAAGTCGCCGGTCGTCGTCCCCATCCCGGGCGCCAGCCGCCCGGAGACCGTCCGCGACTCCGCCGCCGCCGCGGACCTCGTCCTGACCCCCGGGGAACTGGCCGAGCTGGACGCCGGCTGAGCCGGCGGGCGCGGGCGTCCCCGACGGCCCCCCACGCCCGCCGCCACCGTTTCGCGCACGGGCTGGCACGGTCCGTGAGCGCGTCCCTGGTGCCGCGGCGGGCGACGTTCGCCCCGTCGCGACGCCCGGCACGCACTCCCGCCGCACCGGACGCAAGCCCGAGTACGTCCCGTACGAGGGCTTCCGGCCGGCACGCCGAGAGCAGGCACCGGACGCCGCTCCTTCACGGGCGACCGTTGCCTGCCGCGGCACTAGGATGTACTCCCGCTCAGGCCAGTCGAGTTGGCGCTCGGCGTGAAACAGGGGGTTCGATGCACACCGACAAGCCGCTGTCCAAGGAGATCCACGCCACCGTCCCGACGGCCGCCCGGATGTACGACCACTACCTCGGCGGCAAGGACAACTACGCCGCGGACCGCGCGGCCTGCGACGAGCTGGACAAGGTCGTCCCCAGCACCCGGCGGCTGGCCGTCAACAACCGACGTTTCCTGCAGCGCGTCGTGCGGATCCTCGCGGCCGAGCACGGCGTCCGCCAGTTCCTCGACCACGGCTCCGGCCTGCCCACCCAGGACAACGTCCACCAGGTCGCCCAGCGCCACGACCCCACCGCGCACGTCGTCTACGTCGACAACGACCCGATGGTGCTGGTGCACGGCCGCGCGCTGCTGGAGCAGGACGAGCGCACCTGTGTGATCCACGCCGACATGCGGGACACGGACGCGATCCTCTCGCACCCCGACACACAGCGCCTGATCGACTTGTCCCAGCCGGTCGCGGTGCTGTTCAACTCGGTCTTCCACTGCATACCGGACAGCGACACCGACGGCCCGCAGGCCGTGGTGCGGCGGGTGCGCGAGCGGCTCGCCCCGGGCAGCTTCCTGCTGATGTGCCAGCTGGTCAGCGAGGACCCCGAGGTCCGTGCCTTCGTCACCGACTTCATGGACCAGGCGACGCAGGGGCAGTGGGGCAGGGTCCGCCAGGAGAAGGACGTCACCGCCCTCTTCGACGGCCTGGAGATCCTCGAACCGGGCCTGGTGGAGGTCTCCACCTGGCGCCCGGACACCGACGTGGCGCCCCGCCAGCTCACCCACGAGTGGATCGAGTTCGGCGGCGTGGGCCGGATCCCCCCGGCGTAGTCACTCCTGCGGGTAGCGCTGCTCCATCGTCCGCCGGAGCAGCGCCAGCGACTCGCGCGGCGTCAGCGCCTCGTCCGCGAGCCGGTCCAGGACGACCCGGTACTCCTCCGTCTCGTCCCGGTCCTCCAGGAAGTTGGCGCTCCTGATGTGCTCCAGGTAGACGACGTCCGGCAGGTCGAGGCCGTCGAAGCGGAGATAGGTGATCGGGATGGACGGAGCCGAAGCGTTGGTCACGTCCAGCGGTACGACCTGCACGCTGACGTGCGGCCGCCGGGCCATCTCGATCAGGTGAGCGAGCTGCGCCCGCATCACCGCCCGGCTGCCGAGCACCCGCAGCAGCACGGACTCGTCGATCACGGCCCACAGCCGGGGCGCGTCCGGACGCAGCAGCAACTCGGTCCGCCGGGCGCGCAGTTCCACCCGGCGCCGTACCTCGTGCGGCGGCGCGACGGGCAGCCCGCGCTCGACCACCGCCCGGGCGTAGTCTGGGGTCTGGAGCAGCCCGGGCACGTACTGGATCTCGAAGGTACGGATCGAGGCGGCCGCCTCCTGGAGGCCCACCAGCCGCTCGAACCACTCGGGCATCAGCCGCTTGTCGTACCGCTGCCACCAGCCGGGCTCCCCGGCCCGCCGCAGCAGCTGGAGCAGCATCGACGCCTCGTACTCGTCGGCGCCGTACAGCGTCAGCAGCGCCCGCACGTCGGCCTCGGCGGGCGGCCTGCGGCCCTTGCCCGATTCGATGCGCGACAGCTTGGCCGGGCTGAACCCCAAGGCGCGCGCGGCCTGGTCCTGGGCGTACCCGGCGTCCTCGCGGAAGCCCGCCAACTGCACACCGACCAGCATCTTCAACAGAGTCGGAGCCGGTTCCGCCCGGTCGAGATAGGGTCGGAGGCGGGAGACGCGCGGTGACTGGGCGGACATCCTGGCTCCCTGGGACTGACTCCCTGCGGACTGACTCCCTGCGGACCGGCAGAAGTATCCATCAAATTAGCGCACTTCGCCGATCCGCAGCAGGCGGAGCTCAGACCAGGTGGTCGAACTCGCCGTCCCTGGCGCCCGCCAGGAACGCCGCCATCTCGGCCGCCGTGTACACGAGCGCCGGCCCGTCGGGGTCGCGGGAGTTGCGCATCGCGATGCCGCCGTCCCCCAGCGCGGCCACCTCCACGCAGTTGCCCTCGGCGTTGCTGTGCCGGCTCTTGATCCAGCGGGTGTCCAGCGAACTGGCCCGCACTCCGTTCGGCGTCATTGGCATCGCGTCCTCCCTCGGTTCACGGTGCTCGATCCTCATCGATTCTGCGCAATTTCTCGTGCAATTGCACGCGAGCGCCGACAGCGTGGATACTAGCCGTGGCGTCAATGCCCGTGCTCGCGACCAACTGTGACGCTGCATCAGCAAGAGGAGCAGGTCGCCATGCCTGCCCCCCGTCCGACATGACCGCCGTGGAAAGGGCCCGACGCCATGCGCACCGCTTCGACGGGACAGCCGAGCCACGAGCGCACCGACCGCGCGGCGCGGCCGGGCGGCGGAGCGACGCCGCTGCGGGCGCTGGGCGAGGTGCCGTGGCGGGACCTCCGGGACTCCACCGGATCCGCGGCCGCGATCCCGCTGCTGCTCACCACCATCGCCTGGGGCGGTCCCGAGGCCGCGAGCGGCGCGCTGGACGAACTGCGCAACCGCGTCTGCCAGTACGGCTTCGTGGTGGAGCAGGCCACGGCCGCGACCGTGCCGTTCCTGTGGGAGCTCGCGCAGCTGCCCCGGGTGACGTGCCGGGCCCGGATCCTCCAGCTGCTCAAGAGCATCGCCGACGCCCGTCAGTGGGAGCACACCGCCTCGGCCTACCCCAAGCTGCTCAACCACCGGGAGAACCCCGTGGCCTGGGAGCGCGCCGCCCGCCGCGCCGTCCACGCCCGCAAGGGCGCGCTGCGGCAGCTGATGGCCGAGGAGGACGCGGAGGTCGCCCGGGCGTCCACGGCGCTCGCCCGGGCCCTCGGCGCGTAGCCTCCCCTCCGGATGTCATCCGCTCCTGGCATATCCCTGGCCGAAGAAGGGGAGTAAGCGCTTCCACGCGCTGCACCCACCCCCCGCCCACTCGGCCAACGGAGAGGACCACCGCGGATGGCGTCGTCGCTGGAGCGACCGCTCGACCACCGTTACCGGGGCGAACACCCGATACGCACCCTCGCCTACCTGTTCCGCGCCGACCGCCGCCGCCTGGCCGCGGCCGTCGTCGTCTTCACGGTCAAGCACAGTCCGATCTGGCTGCTGCCCCTGATCACCGCGTCCATCATCGACACCGTCGTCCAGCACGGGCCGATCGGCCGGCTCTGGACCAGCACCGCGATCATCCTGTTCATCCTGGTGGTCAACTACCCCCTGCACCTGCTCTACGTCCGCCTCCTCTACGGCAGCGTCCGCCGCATGGGCACCACCCTGCGCTCCGCCCTGTGCACCCGTATGCAGCAGCTGTCGATCGGCTACCACTCCCGGGTCAGCGCGGGCGTGCTGCAGGCCAAGGTGGTGCGGGACGTGGAGACCGTCGAGCAGATGGTGCAGCAGACCGCCGAGAACGGTCTCGGCGCGACCACCGTCCTCGTCGGCGGACTGGTCATCATCGCCGTCCGCACCCCGGAGTTCCTGCCGGTCTTCCTCGTCGTCGTGCCCGCCGCCGCCCTCCTCGTCGCCCGGCTGCGGGCCCGGCTGCGCACCCACAACGAGCACTTCCGGCACGAGGTCGAGACCCTGTCGTCCCGGGTCACCGAGATGACCCGGCTCATCCCGGTGACCCGCGCGCACGGCCTGGAGGGCAAGGCCCTGCGCCGCATGGACGGCACCCTGCACCGCCTGCTCACCTCCGGCATGCGCCTTGACCTCGTCAACGGCCGGTTCGGCTCGCTCGCCTGGGTGGTCCTGAACGTGGTCGGGGTGCTCGTCCTGACCGGCGCCGCGCTGGTGTCGTACTACGACGTCTGGGGCGTCACCCCCGGCGACGTCGTCATGCTCAGCGCCTTCCTGACGACCCTGACCAACTCGGTCACCACCCTGGCCGGCCTCGCCCCGGTCGTCACCAAGGGACTCGAATCGGTCCGCTCGGTCGGCGAGGTGCTCCAGGCGCCCGAACTGGAGGACAACGAGGGCAAGGCCGAGCTGACCGAACTGCGCGGGCACGTCACCTTCCAGAACGTGTGCCACGCCTACGACGACGGCGGCCGGGCGGCGGTGCGCGACTTCACGCTCTCGGTCCGCCCCGGCGAGACCGTCGCCCTGGTCGGCGCCTCGGGCGCCGGCAAGTCCACCGTGCTCAACCTCGTCATCGGCTTCATCCGCCCCACCGCGGGCCGGCTGCTGCTCGACGGCACCGACATGGCCGCCCTCGACCTGCGCACCTACCGGCGGTTCGTGTCGGTGGTGCCGCAGGAGTCGATCCTGTTCGACGGCACGGTCCGCGACAACGTCGCCTACGGCATGGACGAAGCCGACGAGGCGACGGTCCGCGCGGCGCTGCGGGACGCCAACGCGCTGGAGTTCGTCGACGCCCTGCCGCAGGGCCTGGACACCCTGGTCGGTGAGCGCGGAGCGCGGCTGTCCGGCGGTCAGCGGCAGCGGCTGGCCATCGCCCGCGCGCTGATCCGCGACCCGAAGGTGCTGGTCCTGGACGAGGCGACCTCCGCGCTGGACACCCGCTCCGAGGCCCTGGTGCAGCAGGCGCTGGCCCGGCTGCTGCGGGGCCGCACCACGTTCGTGGTGGCGCACCGGCTGTCCACCGTGCGGGGCGCGGACCGGATCGTGGTCATGGCGGACGGCCGGATCCAGGAGGTCGGCGGCCACGAGGAGCTGCTGCGCCGGGGCGGCGCCTACGCGGCGCTGCACAGCGGTCAAGTGGCCTGACATGTGAACGGCGGACGACCGGGGATGCTCGTCGGGCAACGGTATTGCGTCGATTGGGTGCCACGGGCCCGAAGAGGTGAATGGTCCGGCTCGGTCCGGGCATACGGAGCGCAAAAGTCGAGAGAGGGGCGCCCCGTGCTTGTTCCGGACCCGAAGGTCGTCAGGAAGCTGCTGACCAGGTACGCATCGCTGCGCATCGCTCAGGCGGAGAGTGAGACGTCGACGACTGCTCGGGAGTTGGATGACGTCAGTTACACGCTGTGCGTGATGATGGGCACGACCAGCATTCATGACGCGATCGCCAAGGCGGACGCCCTGCTGATGGACGGACGCGCCGCCGACCCGGACGGGGAGAGCGGACTGTCGCTGGCCGTCTGAGGCGCCGGACGGCCCAGGGCCGTCACGGCACCGACGCCGTGGTGCCGTCGACCCGCCGCCGCTCGGCGGCGGCGGGTCTCGCCAGCCACTCGGCGATGGTCCGGGCGATCGGCTGGCCGGTGTCGGCCTCGACGAAGCCGAACTGCCCGGACTGGTTGCACTCCAGGAACCACCACGTGCCGTCCGCGTCCTCGGCGAAGTCGAAGGCACCGTAGGCCAGTTCCGCCTCCCGCAGATAGGCCCGCACGCCCTCCGCGACCCGCGGCGGCACCTCGGTGCCGCGCCAGGGTGAGGGGTCCGCGGTGAAGCGGACGTCCACCTCGTCGGGGTCGGCGTCGGACGCGGCCGCCTTGCGGGCGGCGAGCAGCCCCTCGCCGACCGCGGTGAGCCGGATGTCGGCCCGCTTGGCGATGCGCCGCTGGAGCAGCGTCGGCCCGAAGGCCACCGCGGCGAAGTCCGCGTCCGGCGGCACCCGGCTGGTCGGCACCGCCCTCGGCGGCTCCTGCGGGTGGGCGCCCGAGACGGGTTTGACCACCAGGTCCGGGAACCGCCGCGCGAAGTCCCGGGCGGCCTGCGGGAACATCGTGATCAGGGTGGCCGGGACGGGCAGCCCGCAGCGCTGGGCCAGGCGCAGCTGCCAGGGTTTGTGCCGGGCCCGGCGGGCGGCGTCCGGATGGTTCATCCAGCGCGCGCCGGAGCCGCGCAGCATGCCGTACAGCGCCTGCGAGGACTCCTCGGTCAGCCACGCGGACGGCTCGGCCACCCGGGCGGCCGGGGTGCCCGGCCGGCGGACCCACACGGACCGCAGTCCGTCCATGCTCACCAGCCGGCCCGCGGAGCACAGGTGCCCGCGGAACGCGCCGTGCGCGTACTCGCCCGAGAGGGCGACCCCGCCGACCAGGTCGGCGGGGTCGAGGCGGACCACCGGGACCCCGGACGCGTTCAGCCGGACCACCACCATGTCCGCCGTGACGTCCTCGTCGTTGGTCAGGATCAGTACGGTCATCGTCGACGGTCCGGGGTCAGTCGTCGAAGTGGGTCTTGGAGCCCGCGGTCGAGGTCGTCGTCGCCAGCTCCCTGAGCAGGGCGAGGTCCGTGGCGGCGATCCGCCCGTCGAACAGCACGTTCACCTGCAGGCCGGGGTCGTACGCGTACGGCGTGGCGACGTCCAACTCCGCCGCCGGACGTGCGTAGTTGAGCGCGAACGGTTGCATCGTCTCTTCCTCTCGGTGCTGCCCCGGCCAGGCCGTCGGCCCGCCGTGTGCGGTGGCATCGTCCGTTCGGTGTCCCGGACTTCCAAGGACTTATACGAATCGAACGGGTGGTTGGTTTCCTTACGCTCCGTGATCACGGGGCGAGGTGGTCGCTCTGAACCTGAGACGGCCGACGGGGTCGGTCGGTTGACCGGTCGTGGGGGCGGGAGCCGCGCACGCGGAGCGGCGGTGGGGCGCGTCAGGGCGGTCGTGGGGGCGCGCGGCGCGGGCGGCGGCCGCGGGCCGTGGTGCGGAGTGCGGTGGTCCGTCCGGAAACGTCAGGCGGTTCGGCCGGGCCGGCCGGCCTCGGCCGGGGTGCGGTGCGCCCGTGCGGCGAGGGGGGCGCGCAGGGTGCGCAGGGCGAGCAGGAGGACGCCGACGTCGTCCAGGTACACCGGATCGGGTACCAGGTCGGCCGGCAGGACGAAGTACAGGACGGCGCCCCAGAACACCCAGCGTGGTCCGGTCGGCAGCCCGGCCCGCCGCAGTCCGCGCCGGGCCCGGATCAGCCGTCCCAGCAGCCCCACGGCCGCGGCGAGCACGAGCGCCGCGAGCACGGCGACGACGGCGAGCACTGCTGTGGTGGAATCCACGGGCCCTCCTCAATCCGGTGCACCGCTCCGCGCGTGCCCTTGTTGGATTCCCTGATACGGCCCATGTATCGCCTCCGTTGGGGCGTTTGTGCCCCTCGGCACAGCCGGCCCGGTACGGCTGTGCCTGGGCGGACACCGGTGAACGGACTGCCGGTGAACGCGGACTGCCGGTGAACGGACCGCCGGCGAACGACCGCCGGAGCACGCGACGGGCGCGGTGTCCCCCGGTCCGCGCCGGTCAGCCGGCCGGGCCGCCGTCCCCCTGCTCTCCGCCCGCCGGGCGCCGGGCCTTCCCGCCGCCGGTGAGGCGTTCCAGGGTGCGGGTCAGCTGCTGGAGCGGGGACGCGGCGGGCGGGTCCTGCGGCTGTTCGCGCGCGGGCGGCGCGGGCAGCGCGGGAACCGACTCGCGGTAGATCGCGAGGGCCTCGTGGGCGCGCTCGGCGGCCTCCCGGTACAGGTCCCGGGACCTGGTCATGGCCTCCAGCGCCTCGGCGTACATCTTCACCAGCGCCCGCTCGCGCGCCAGTTCCTCCTCCAGGGTCAGCAGGTGCCAGTCCTCCCGCAGCGCGGTCAGCACCTCCTGCGCCCCGTCCGGCAGCGGCCGCGGCGAGGCGGCGAACCGGCTCAGCGCCTCGATCAGCTCGGCCGGTGCCGAGCCGTCCAGGAAGACACTGCGCACGGCGAAGGCGTCGGCGTCGAA
Source organism: Streptomyces cinereospinus (assembly GCF_042430725.1). Classification (NCBI taxonomy): domain Bacteria; kingdom Bacillati; phylum Actinomycetota; class Actinomycetes; order Kitasatosporales; family Streptomycetaceae; genus Streptomyces; species Streptomyces cinereospinus. Next base: position 44,772 of record NZ_JBHMCY010000041.1, read on the forward strand.
GTCCTCCGGGGCCGGCGCGCCGGGCAGCACCACGGCACCGCCGCGCGGCACCTGCACCCCGCAGTCCCGCAGCGCCCAGTTCACGGCCCGCAACTGGTGCGGCGCGGCCCGGTGCTCCACCACCCGGTGCCGCAGCCCCGGCGGCAGCAGCCGGGCGAGCGGCAGACGGCCGCGCGCGTCGGGCGTCATGGCCTCGTGGACGACGAAGTGGATCGCCCACCCGGCGCGTGCCGCGTCCTTGAGGAGGCGGCGCATCTCCTTGTCGTCCGGGGGGAGCGGGTTGACGTCCCTCAGGCGCAGCAGCGCGCCCGTCTCCGCCTCGTGGTCCCAGGCCGCGTCGGGATCGTCCGGCCAGAACATCTCCGCCGGCGACGGCCAGCGCGGATCCCACGGGGCCTCGGCCTCCGCCGCCAGCACCCACTCCCGCCCTCCGGCCGGGCCGTGCGCCAGCGACAGCCTGGCCCGCACGGTCACCCCGTCGCCGGTCTCCCAGCGCGCCTCGACCACCCGCTCCGGCACGGCCTCGATCTCGGGCAGCTCCAGCCAGTCGCGGACCACCCCGCTCTCCTTGAGCTGCTGCGCGTGCCGCCGCAGGACGTCTTCCGCGGCGGGACCGGTATGGCGGCCGCGGGCCAGCCACACGGTGGGGGGAGTGATCGGGCGGACGGAGGTGGAGGTCGACATGAGTCCATCTGTGAACGGGGGCGACGAGCGACTGCCAGTATCGTCGCCGCGGACGGTCCGGGATCACCGGGGGGCACCCGGCGACGTGTCCGCCCGCGGTCGGGTGCGAGGCCGGCGATGGTGGGCAGGAGGACATCGGCCGACCCTAACGGCGGAAAGGACCGACCCGTGAACGTGGACCTCGGCGGGCGTACCGCGCTGGTGACAGGCTCTTCCCAGGGCATCGGAGCGGCGATCGCGGTGGGCCTGGCCCGCGCGGGCGCCCGCGTCGGCGTCAACGGACGTGACGCGGAACGCCTCGAAAGGAGCGTGGAGAAACTGCGGTCGGAGGTGCCGGACGGCGTGTTCGTGCCCGTCGCCGCCGATGTGGGCACCGAGGAGGGTGCCGCCCGTGCCGTGGAGGCCCTGCCCGACGCCGACATCCTGGTCAACAACCTCGGCATCTTCGGACCCGCCCCCGCGCTGGACATCACCGACGACGAGTGGCGCCGCTACTTCGAGATCAACGTCCTGTCGGCGGTCCGGCTGATCCGCGCGTACCTCCCCCGGATGACCGGCCGGGGGTGGGGCCGGGTGCTCAACATCGCGAGCGACTCCGCCGTCGTCATCCCGGCCGAGATGATCCACTACGGCATGTCGAAGACCGCGCTGCTGGCGGTGAGCCGCGGGTTCGCCAAGGAGGCGGCCGCCAGCGGGGTCACCGTCAACTCCGTCATCGCCGGTCCCACCCACACCGAGGGCGTCGAGGAGTTCGTCCACCGGCTGGTCGGCCGCGACCTGCCCTGGGACGAGGCCCAGCGGGTCTTCATGCGGGAGCACCGCCCGCAGTCGCTGCTCCAGCGCCTGATCGAACCGGAGGAGATCGCTCACCTCGTCGTCTACCTGAGCTCCCCGCTGGCGTCCGCCACGACGGGCGCGGCCGTACGGGTCGACGGGGGGTACGTGGACTCGATCCTGCCGTAGTGCCCGGCGGACGGAGGCTCGTCCGCCGGACGTGCGGGAGGGGCCCGGCGGACGGTCGCCGGGCCCCTCGCCGTCAGGTGCGCCGCACGCTCACGCGCCGCTCTCCCGGAGCATGTCCTCGCGCTCGACGATCTTCACGCGCTCGCGGCCCTGCGGCTGGCCCAGGGCCTTCTCGGCGGCGTCCAGCCGGTACCAGCCCTCCCACGTGGTGAAGCGGACGTTCCGCTCGGCGAGGAAGGCGTCGACGGCCTCGGGGCCCGGCGCCGACGGGGTGTGCAGCCGGCTGTGGGCGAAGTCGTCCAGCAGGTTGGCCACCGTCTCGTTCGCGTCGCCCTTGGTGTGGCCGATCAGACCGACCGGGCCGCGCCGGATCCAGCCGGTGACGTACACCGACTGGAGGTGGCTGCCGCTCTCCTCGATGACCCGGCCGCCCTCGTCCGGGACCGTGCCCGAGTCGATGTCCCAGGGCAGCTTGGGCAGCTTGTCGGAGAGGTAGCCGACGGCGCGGTAGACCGCCGTGACGTCCCAGTCGGTGAAGGCGCCGGTGCCCTTGACGTTGCCGGTGCCGTCCAGCTCGGTGCGCTCGGTGCGCAGGCCGACGACCTTGCCGTCCTCGCCCAGGATCTCGGTCGGGGACTCGAAGAAGTGCAGGAACAGCTTGTGCGGCCGGTCGCCGACGTCGCGGATCGCCCAGTTCTCCAGCGTCTTGGCGACCATGTCGGCCTGCTTGTTGCCGCGCCGGGTCTCGATGGAGCCCTCGTCGTAGTCGATGTCCTCGGGGTCGACGATGACCTCGATGGTGGGGGAGTGGTCCAGCTCGCGCAGCTCCATCGGGCTGAACTTCGCCTGCGCCGGGCCGCGCCGGCCGAAGACGTGGATCTCCTTGGCCCGGTTGGCCCTGAGCCCGTCGTGGACGTTCGGCGGGATCTCCGTGGGGAGCAGCTCGTCCGCGGTCTTGGCCAGGACGCGCGCCACGTCGAGCGCCACGTTGCCGACGCCGAGGACGGCGACCTTCTCCGCCTCCAGCGGCCAGGTGCGCGGCACGTCCGGGTGGCCGTCGTACCAGGAGACGAAGTCGGCGGCGCCGTAGGAGCCGTCGAGGTCGATGCCCGGGATCGGCAGCGCGCGGTCGGCGGTCGCGCCGGTGGAGAAGATCACCGCGTCGTAGAACGAGCGGAGGTCGTCCAGGCTGATGTCGGTGGGGTAGTCGACGTTGCCGAACAGCCGGATCTGCGGCTTGTCGAGGACCTGGTGGAGGGCCGTGATGATGCCCTTGATCCGGGGGTGGTCGGGGGCGACGCCGTAGCGGATCAGTCCGAACGGCGCCGGCATCCGCTCGAAGAGGTCGATGGACACGCCGGGTTCGGCGGCCACGTCGGACTTGAGCAGGGCGTCGGCGGCGTAGATCCCGGCCGGACCGGCTCCGACGATGGCTACCCGCAGCGGGCGCGGCATGATCAGGTTCCCTTCGAGCGGTGACATGCGACTCGACGGGAAGCCTAAGCTAAGGCAATCCTAACCTGGTACGCGGGTCCGGTCTATGAGCTCATAAGCGCGCCTTATGGGATGCACCAGCCGGTGCGAAGGGGCTCCGAGTACGGTACAGGCCGCGGTGCTCTCCTTCTGTCTGCGGTGCTCTCCTTCTGTCTGAGGTCCGGCACGACACCCGCGGCGGCCTGCCGCCCCTCGACCTGCTGCCGACGTTTCCGGAGATCCGCCGCGCGGGCCCGCTGTCCGCCGCGGCCCGGCGGCCCGGCCTCCCGGAGCGGGAGGACCCGGTCGCTCCGGGCCTCGATGGCGCCGGACCGCGGCAGGCCGAAGGCCTGCGTGCGGTCCTTGCGCAGCTCCGCCCGGTACCCGCTCCGGGCGGAGCGCCCCGCCCGCCCACAGATTCCGCCCGGCCGGGGCCGTCGACGGGTGTCCGTCAGCCCGGGGCCGTCAGGGCGGCCAGCCCGTGGCGCAGGCACGCGGTCAGGCCGGCGGCGATGCTCCCGTCGGGGTCCAGACGGGGATTGAAGACGGTGACGTCCAGGCCGACGGCCCGCGGGTCGGCCAGGGCCGTGCTCAGCACGTCCTCCAGCTCCAGCCAGGTCAGTCCGCCGGGCTGGCGGTAGTCGACCGCCGGCATCACGGCGTCGTCCAGGACGTCGACGTCGAGGTGCACCCAGTAGCCGCCGGGGACCCGGGCCAGCCGCTCGACCGCGTGGCGTGCGGCCGCGGCGGCCCCGGCGGCGCGCACCCCGGCGAGGTCCCGCGCGTACAGCCCGGGCGGCAGCGGCTCCATCCCCAGCTGGGCGGACTCCGCGGCGTCCCGGTGGCCGAGGACGGCCACGTCCTCGTCGCGCACCAGGGGCCCGCGGCCTTCTAGGTCGGTGAGCAGGCGGGGGCCGCGGCCCGTGACCAGGGCCAGTTCCATCGAGGCCGCCTCACCCGCCGGTTCCGCCGCCGGCTGGTAGAAGTCGGTGTGGCCGTCCTAGAACAGCAGGCCGTACCGGCCGCCCCGCCTCAGGGCGAGCAGGTTGCCGAGCAGGATGCTGCAGTCGCCGCCGAGCACGACGGGGAAGCGGCCGGTGCCCAGGACACCGCCGAGCGCGTCGGCGAGCCGGACGGAGTACTGCGCGATGCCGGTGCCGTTGAGGACGCCGGTGCCGGGGTCGCGCCGCGGGTCGTAGGCGGGCGGTGCCACCCGGCCCGCCCGGACCGCGCCCGGGACGTCCAGCAGCCCGGCGGCGAACAGCGCCGCCGGCAGGTCCTCCACGCCGGTCGGACGCAGCCCCAGGACGGACGGCGCCTCGATGATCGCCAGTTCCCGCACGTCGCCGTCCCTTCACCGGTGGCCGCCCACCGGTTCATCGTCGCGCACGGAGGCGGACACCGCCCGGCGCGGCCGGTCAGCCGGCCGGGTCCCCGTCCCGCCGGCAGTGCAGGAACAGGTGCGGTTCGGGGACCGCCTCCGGGTGCGCCGGGGTGAAGACCGCACGGTCCTGCCGGAGCACCGTGAGTCCCGCCCGGCCCGCCAGCGCGGCGAACTCCTCCGCACCGAAGCTGGTCACCCGTACCGGCTGCCCCATGAAGACGGCCTCGACGTCCTCCACGTCCAGCGGCACCGTGGCGAGCACCAGGTACCCGCCGGGCCGCACGGCCCGCGCCAGCCGCCCTACCAGGGCGGACTGCTCCGGGCGGGCCATCTGGAGCAGGGAGAAGTAGACGCACACCGCGTCGAACGAGCCGTCGGCGAGCGGCAGGGTGCGGATGTCGGCGCACCGGAACGCGGCGCCCGGCACCTGCCGGGCCGCGAGGTCCGCCATCACGGGCGAGACGTCCACGCCGAGGACGTCGTGGCCCGCCCCGGCGAGCGTCTGCGCGGTGGGGCGCCCGGTCCCGCTGCCCACGTCCAGCACCCGGCTGCCGGGTGCCAGCCGGCCGAGCAGCCACTCCAGCGACGCGCGGTGCGCCTCGGACCCGGCGAACGCCGTCTCGTACGCCGTCCCGATCGCGTCGAACACGGCTGCGGCGGGCGGCCGGTGATCTTCCTCGGTCACGGTGCTCCCCTTCGTCGTGGTCGTGCCGGGCATGATCGCACCCGGCGGCCGGGGCCACAACGGCGGGCACGGGACGCCCCGGCGGGGGAGCGCCGACGGACCGGGCGCGGGGGACCTCGGCCGGGCGGGGCGTCCGGGCCCGCCGCGGCCGGGCGGGAGCGGGCGGCAGCGGGCTCGGAGCGGGAACGCGGGGGCGGAGCCCGGTCGCCGGTTGCGGCGGGGCGTCACGGGAGGGTGCGGGCGTGACCACCTTGCTGATCGTCCACCACACGCCCTCGCCCCACTGCCAGGCCATGCTGGAGGCGGTGATCTCCGGTGCCACCACGCCGGAGATCGAGAACGTCCGGGTCGAGCGGCGCGCCGCGCTGTCCGCCACGGCGTCCGACGTACTGGCCGCCGACGGCTACCTGCTGGGCACCCCGGCGAACCTCGGCTACATGTCCGGCGCCCTCAAGCACTTCTTCGACCAGGTCTACTACCCGTGCCTGGACCAGACGCGCGGCCGCCCCTTCGGCTACTACGTGCACGGCGGCAACGACGTCACCGGCGCGGTGCGCGGCATCGAGGCGGTCACGACCGGCCTGGGCTGGCGGCGCGCGGCCGAGGCGGTCACCGTGACCGGTGAGCCGGACCGGGCCGGCATCGAGCGGTGCTGGGAACTGGGCGCGGCGGTCGCGGCCGGGCTGACGGAGGGGTAGCGGCCGGGGCCGCCGCCGTCCGCCCGGCCCCGGCCGGCGGCCCGGTCATTCCGCCGCCCGGCTCGCCCCGGCCGTCGGACCCGGTGCCGGATACCGGTCCGCCACCTGGACCATCAGCAGCAGGAGCAGGGCCGCCAGCGAGGCCAGTGACGCGCACGCCGCCGTCAGGCCGGCGCTCCACGGCGGGGCCACCGTGAGTTGCATGGCCCGCGACAGTCCCGGCGAGCCGACCCGGCTCTCCAGCAGCCCGGCGCCCGCCAGCCCGGCGGGCAGCAGCATGCCCGCCAGCAACGCCGGGACGCTGGTCCGCAGCGCCAGCACGACGGCGAGCGTCAGGCACACCCCCGACATGCCGAGCGTCAGCCCGACGGCGCTGAGCGGCGCGCCGTCCCGGCGCAGCGGGAAGTACGCCGCGCCGCACACGACGAGCGCGGCGGCGGCGAGCCAGCTCGGCCAGAACACCGGCTTCCTGGGCTCCGCCGGCCGGCGCGCACGCCGTACCCGCAGCGACCGCCGGGCGCGCGGACGCGCCGCCTCGCAGTCCGGCGCCGGGGCCTTCGCCCGGTCCGGCCCGGCGGCGGCCGGGGCGGGCGGCCGCGCGGCCACCTCGCTCCGCCGCTCCTGGGCCAGCCGTCCGATCAGTTCCACGAGTTCCTCTATGGGCCGCCCGGTGGCGGCCGCGCGGACCGCCTCCTGGCCGCAGTGCGGTTGCAGCGCGGCCTGGTGCAGCAGCGCCATCAGCCGGGACACGTCCTCGACGCACCGCCGCTCGACCGCCATGCGGATCGTCTCGTCGGCGCTGTCCGCCTCGCGCGGCGGCCGGGTCAGTTCGACGACCAGACGGGCCACGTCCTCTACGGAACGGTCCACCGCGACCGCCCGCAGCACGGCGACGACGGTCTGGGCGTACTCGGGCGACTGCTCCATCAGCGTGACCAGCCGGACGATCTCCTCCAGCGGCCGGTCGCTGACGGCGGCGTGGACGAGCTCGCCGACCGGGTCCAGCGCCTCCGGGAAAGGTGCCGCCGGGCCGGTCCCGGCGCCGCCGGGTGCCGCGGGGGGCTGCGGGGCCGTGTCGTCCAGCGGGCCCGCGGGCGTGTCGGTGCCGGGCAGCGCGCCGACGGCGTGGACCGCGTCGGCGGCCGGCGCGATGCCGGCCGGTGGTCCGCCGGCGGGGGCGGCCACCCGCGGCGGTTCGCCCACGGGGAAGATGTCGGACGGCGGTCCGCCGAGCGGGACCGTGTCGGACGGCGGTCCGCCGAGCGGGACCGCCACGGACGACGGTCCTTCGGCGGCGATGACGGGCGGCGGCCCACCGGCGGGCGCGGCGACGGCCGGCGGTCCGCCGGCCGCGGCGGACTCGCCGGCGCATATGGCGGACGGGTTCGACTGCTGTGGTGATGAGCGCGTGGTCATCCTGGGCTCCAAGGGAGTCGTGCGGCCGCTCCTGCGCTGCCGAAACGCGACACGCTGTGTCCGTGACCATTACTAGGACCGGCCCCGCCGCCTCGCCACCCGGGTGACGCGGCCGTGTGACGTCCCGGCCGACGCCCTGCGCCGCCCTGTCCGTCCGCCGGCGTGTGGCCGAAGCCACGCGATGGATGCGGCCCGGGCCATGTCGTCCCGGCGGGGTCGCGGGCTACCGTTTTGGCCCTGACCCCTTCCCCTCGTACGAGGCGCGGACGGCTCCCGCGCCAGGACCCGGACGGCCCGGCAGTGCTCGCAGACCTCTCCCCGCTCATCGCGGCGACCGCCCAGTGGCTCACGCGCGCGTACCCGGCGTCCGGCGGCGCCCTGGCCTCCGCGCTGTGCGAGGCGCAGGCGCGGCAGGCCGTGACGGTCGCGGCGTGGCTGCGGTATCCGACGTCGATGGACGCCGCGCTGGTCGGGATGGCCGGCCCCGGAGGCTCCGGCCGGCTCGACTGGATCACCGGCGCGGACGCGGGCACCGAGGCCCACGACCCCGCTCACGCCTGGCGGACCTGGGTGGACGAGGTCGTGGCGAGCTGGGCCGCGTGCCTGCTCACCGACCCCGAGCTGGCCCGCCTGGCGGTCGCCGCGCTGGCCGAGGGCGCGCACACGACCGGCACGCCGGCGGAGTTCGGCCGCCTGGTCGCGCCCGGCAGCCACGACCGCGAGGCGGCGGCACTGCTGCGCCACCCGCAGCTCGTGGCCCCGATCGCCGAGCTGCACCAGGACGGCCTGCTGGACCGCCTGGGGCCGGGCCGGGCACTGATCGCCTGAGACGGCGACCGGCGGGCGAGGTCCCCCGCCGCGGCGGCCCGAGGGGACGGGGGCCCAGGGACGAGGCCGTGCGAGACGGCGACCGGCGGACGCGCACGCCGTGAGACCACGGGCGGGGGCGCTCGGAAGCCGATGCGTGGGCCTGCCCGCCCGGAAAGCTCAGCCCGTCCGAAGCCGCCCGCCCGGGGAGGCCGGCCCGGGGAAGTCAGTCAGCCCTGTCCGAGGCCCCGCGGGACATGCCCGTGGATGTCGGCCTCGCCGGGGCTGTCCTGGATGTCGGCCCGCCCGCGGCTGTGCGCGGGTGCAGGGACGCCGAACGGCCGAGGCCGCGGCCGGCGGACGCGAGGAGGCGTCCGCCGGCCGCGGCCTCGGTGGTCTCACCGGATGCCGGTCACCTCATGCGTGCTTCCCACGGCCCGACAACGCGTCCCGCACCCGGTCCACGAGCCCCGCGCCCGGGGCCAGCAGCTTGTTCAGCGGCGGTGTGTCCGGGGCCGACGGGTGCGGACGGGTCGGTGCCGTCTTCTTCGCCCGGCGGACCTTGTCGCCCAGCTCGTCCAGGGCCTCCGGTGGGCACGCGGCCCGCAGCGCGGGGAAGAGGTTCTCCTCCTCGTCGGCCACGTGCGAACGGATCTCGGTCATCAGCATGCCGATGAGGCGGTCGAACTCCGGGTCGTCCGCGTCGCAGCCCTCCAGGTCCTTCATGATCTGCTCGGCCTTGGCGTGGTCCTCGAGCTCCTCGTCGGCCAGGGCGTCGCCGTTCGGCACGTGTTCGCGTACCGCGGGGTAGAGGTAGGCCTCCTCGGCCACCGAGTGCCGGACCAGCTCCATCGTGACCTGGTCGGCGTGGAGCTTCCGGTCCTTGTCGCCGGGCGGCAGCGCCTCAATGCGACCGAAGAGCTCCTCGACCTCACGGTGATCGGTCACCAGCTCGTCGATGACGTTTCCACCATGTCCCATGATGCTTGCCTCCTGCGTGCGCACGGCGGGCTCCGGGCGGAGCCGCCACCGCGCCCGAGTGCCCTGCCCCGACGGACTCACACCGGCGTGACCGCACCTCACCCGCCCGGCCGCACCGCCGCTCCGGCCGCGGGCACCGGCGCGGACACACCACCGGAAGGGCTGGACCGGCGTACGGTCCAGCCCTCCGGAGGGACGCGCGGCGGTCAGACCTCGCCGCGCCAGGCGCCCGTCTCCGCGCCGCGCTCCTCGATGAACTCCTTGAACCGCTTCAAATCCCCGGTGACCTGCCGCTTCACCACACCCAGCTTGTCGCCGACGGTCTCCGTCAGGCCCTCGGGGTCGTACTCCATCTGGAGCATGACCTTGGTCGTGCCGTCGTCGATGCGGTGGAAGGTGACCACTCCGGCCTGCTCGGCCTCGCCGCCGACCGTCGTCCAGGCGACCCGCTCGTCGGGGATCTGCTCGGTGATCTGCGCGTCGAACTCCCGTCGCACGCCGCCGACCTTCGTCACCCAGTGCGTGAGCGTGTCGGTGCGCTGCTCGATCCGCTCGACACCGCCCATGAACGCGGGGAAGGACTCGAACTGCGTCCACTGGTTGTAGGCGGTGTGCACCGGGACGTCGACCTTGATGGATTCCTCTACCTTCGACATGCAGCTCCCTCGCTCGGTGTCCCTGCGGAACACGTCGTGTCATGGATAGGACGTCGAGTACCAGGCTGGGCGGCCGGTATGCCTGGTGATCCTCGACGGACGTGCCGGACCTGTCAGACGTGCCGGACGTGTGCTCAGGGCGCGCCGTCCTCGACCCGCCGCCGGTCCTGCTCGTCCCAGGCGCGGGTGTCCCGCGGCTCGGTGTACGGCTCGGCCTCGGGCGGATGGCCACCGGCGATGGCCCGCTGCCGTGCGGTCTCGGCGTCGAACTCCAGGCCGAGCAGGATGGCCAGGTTGGTCACCCACAGCCAGACGAGGAAGACGATGACGCCCGCCATGGTGCCGTACGTCTTGTTGTACGAGGCGAAGTTGGCGACGTAGAAGGCGAAGCCCGCGGAGGCTGCCATCCAGATCAGCAGCGCCAGGAAGCTGCCCGGCGTGATCCACCGCCAGCCCTTGACCTTGGCGTTCGGGCTGGCCCAGTACAGCAGCGCGATCATGAGCGTCACCAGCAGGACCAGGACCGGCCACTTGGCGATCGACCAGACCGTCACCACGGCGTCGCCCAGCCCCAGCGCGTTCCCGGCCCGGCTGGCCAGACCGCCGGTGAAGACCACGATCACCGCGCTGACCACCGCCAGCACCATGAGCACGACGGTCAGCCCGACCCGGACGGGCAGGATCTTCCAGATCGGCCGGCCCTCGGGCACGTCGTACACGGCGTTCGAGGTGCGCATGAACGCCGCCACGTAGCCGGACGCCGACCACACGGCCAGCACCAGGCCGACGACGGCCATGAGCGAGCCGACACCCGCGTTGCCCTGCAACTGCTGCACGGCCTGGGTGATGATCTCGCGGCCGGCGCCGGGGGCGAACTGCTGCATGTTCTCCAGCAGCCGGTCCGTGACCGACTTGCTGGTGACACCCAGCAGCGACACCAGCACGAGCAGCGCCGGGAACAGCGACAGCACCGTGTAGTACGTCAGGGCCGCCGCCCGGTCGGTCAGCTCGTCGTCCTTGAACTCGCGCAGGCTCCCCTTCAGTACCGCGCCCCACGACCGTTTCGGCAGCTTCGCCGGTGTGTCGGGCGCCGCGCGCTCCACCTCGGGCCCGGGCCCGGCCTGCTCCGGCGGCGGGTTCTCCTCGGCCTGCTCGGCCTTGTGTTCTTTACGCCCTGGAAGATGCAGCTTCGCCATGGATGCCGAGTAACCCGTCCGCGCCGTCCTATGAGTCCCCGGTCATCCCGTGCGTCGGACGCAACGGTGTCGTGGCTCTGGTCCGAACCACGACACCTGACCAAACCGGTGCCGCGGCACCGGTTTCGTCTGCCTCCCCAGTACCCCTCCCCGTACGAGGCCGAATCGCCTTCGTCGGCATTACGGGCGTCACATCGCCGCGGCGGCCGGCTCAGCGTTCCGGGACGGCCTTGGCCCGGATGGTCTGGGCGACGTCGCGGAGCTTGACGTTGTGCGTCTGGGAGATGCGCTTCAGTACGTCGAAGGCCTCCTCCTCGCCGAGTCGGTGCCGCTCGCGCAGGATGCCCATGGCCTCGCCGATGGCGTGCCGGGTGTCCAGGGCGTGTTCGAGCTGATCGACCGTGCGGGCGCTGGCCAGCGCCACCGCGGCGTGCGAGGCGAGCAGCCAGCCGGCCGTCTCCATCTCGGGGGTGAAGGTGCCGGGCCGGCGCGAGTAGAAGTTCAGGGCCCCGAAGTCGTCGTTGCGGGTGTAGAGCAGGAAGCCCATCATGCTGCCCACCCCCAGGTCACGGGCGGCGGGCGCGAACCGCGGCCACTCGGGCTGCGGCGCGTTCAGGTCGGTGATCCGGAACATCCGCTCGCCGTTCACGCGGCGGGCCGCGTCGAAGCAGGGGCCCTCACCCAGCTCCCCCTGCAGCCGGTCGGAGTCCTCGACCATGTCGCCGTACGCGGACAGCGTCACCGCCCGGCCCTTGCGCACGGCCAGGACACCGGCCGCGTCGCAGCCGTCGAGCAGGCCGACACCCCGCTCCGCGATGGCGTCGAGCGTCTCCTGCGTGGAGCCCTGCGCCAGCAGGTGCCGGGCGAGCTCGGCCATCTGCTCGGCGAACGCGCGCCAGTCCATCCGTGTCCACCGTCCCGCTCGTCGTACCTTCGCGTCGGAAGGAGCCCGAAGGCCGACCGCCGGGACCACCCGCCGGACCCGGCCACCGCCCGTACCGGCCGGCTCGCGACCGGTCCGGACGCCGACCGAGCACCGGCTCGGCCGCCCTGCTCGCAGCGTACCGCCCGACCGGCAACCGCGGTCGCCCGGACGCGATCACCCCCACTCCGGTCCGCGGCCCGCGGCCTCAACGCCCGCCCGCCCGTCCGTACGGCTGCGCCGGAACCGTGTGCCGGCCGGTCCCGTCCGTGCCGGCCCGGGAGGCGGGCAGAGCCGTCCAGTCGAGGCGCAGGATCGCCAGGTCGTCGGTGTGCCGCTCGGCGTTGAGGCCGCGGACCCGGCCGATCAGCCGGTCGAGGTGCCGGCCCGGGTCGGCCTCCCGCACGTCGTCGAGGATGCGCAGCAGCCCGTCCACCCCGAGCCGCGCGCTGTCGTCGCCCTCGTACCCCTCGATCAGGCCGTCGGTGTACGCGATCAGCGCGCCGTCCGGCGGCAGCGGCACGGTCGCCGACGGCCACTGCCCGAGGCCGGGCACGATGCCGAGGGCGATGCCGTGCGGGGCGGCCACCACGTCGGCCCCGGCGGGGCCGACGAGCAGCGGCTCGTGGTGGCCCACCAGATGCAGGGTGACCGTGGCCGCCGCCGGGTCGAGCGTGATGAGCGTGCAGGTGGTGAAGAGGTCGCTGCCGCTGCGTTCCGCCGTGTGGATCTGCTCCAGCAGGTGCAGCAGCTCGTGGTCGCGGTGCCCGCCCAGCGTCAGCGCCCGCCAGGCGATGCGCAGGCAGACGCCGAGCGCGGCGGCGTCGGGGCCGTGCCCGCTGACGTCGCCGATGATCGCGTGGACCTGACCGTCGTCGGTCTGCACCACGTCCAGGAAGTCACCGCCGAGCAGCGCCTGTTCGCGCCCGGGGAAGTAGCGGCTGGTGGCGGTGACGGAGGCGGTGGACAGGATCGGCGTGGGCAGCAGGCCGCGCTCCAGGCGGGCGTTCTCCTGGGCGCGCAGCCGGCCGACCCGGAGGTCCGCGCTGGCCCGCTCGACCTGCTTGCGCTGCACGGCGTACCGCACGGCCCGCTGGAGCAGGTCCGGGTCGACCTTGCCCTTGACCAGGTAGTCCTGGGCGCCGGCGGCCAGCGCGTCGACACCCGCGTGCGACTCGGCCAGGCCGGTGAGCACGATCACCGCGGCGTGCGTGTCCGTCCGCTGGATCGCCTCCACCGTGCCGAGGCCGAGGGCGTCGGGCAGGTGCAGGTCGAGCAGGACGCAGTCGAAGTGGCGTGCCATGAGCTGGACGCGCGCCTCGGCGAGCGTCCGGCACCGTACGAGGGTGTGCGGCAGCCCGGTGTCGTACAGCAGTTCCTCGACCAGCAGGGCGTCGCCGTCGTCGTCCTCGACCAGGACGATGCGGTAGTGCGTGGTCTGCTCGACGGCTGGGTCAGTCACGGGTGTGCCTCTCGCGCGCCGTCCGCGGCAGCGGAACGTTCGACGGGAAGGGTGAACACGACACGGGTGCCGGCCGTGTACGCGGGGTCGATCCGGATGGTGCCGCCGTGGAACTCCACGACCTTCTTGCACATGGCAAGCCCGATACCGGTGCCCGGGTAGGCGTCCCGGGTGTGCAGCCGCTGGAAGAGGACGAAGACCTTCTCCTGGAACTCCCGGTCGATCCCGATGCCGTTGTCGGTCACGGCGAACTCCCACAGGCCGCCGTCGCCGGGGTCGGTGACGCTGATCCGGATGTCCGGGGACCGGTCCGGCCGGCGGAACTTGATCGAGTTCGACAGCAGGTTCTGCCAGAGCATGCCCAGCTGGGTCGCGTCGCCGACCGCCTTGGGCAGCGGATCGTGGGTGATCTCGGCGCCGCTCTCCTCGATCGCCACGCTGAGGTTGTCCAGGGTGCGGCCGACGACGTCCTCCAGGGCGACCTCCTCGTGGTCGTTGAGGACCCGTCCGACCCGGGAGAACGCGAGCAGGTCGTTGATCAGGACCTGCATGCGGTTGGCCCCGTCGACCGCGAAGGCGATGTACTGGTCGGCGCGCTCGTCCAGCTGCCCGCCGTACCGCCGCTGCAGCAGCTGGGTGAAGCTGGAGACCTTGCGCAGCGGTTCCTGGAGGTCGTGCGAGGCGACGTAGGCGAACTGCTCCAGCTCGGTGTTGGAGCGCTGCAGGTCGGCCGCCTGCTCGTCGAGCAGCCTGCGTGAGGTCTCGCTGAACTCCAGCTCCTCCAGCAGGCGCCCGCGCATCGACTCGACGTCCTGGCCCAGCTGCCGCAGGTCGGCGGGGCCGGTGATGGCGATCGGCTGTTCGAAACGGCCCTTGGCCACTTCGCGCGCGGTGTGCCCGAGCCGGCCCAGCGGAGCGGTGATGCCGCGCCGCAGCGCCTCGAAGACGAGCCCCGCGACCAGCACGATGACCAGCGCGATGCCCGCGAACGTCCAGTTGCGCACATGGGTGGCCCGCCGCAGGTCCCGGGAGGCGGCGGCCCGCTCCTCCGCCAGGTGCGCCTGCTGCGCGGTCAGCGCGCGGCGCAGGGTGTCGAAGCGGGTCTTGCCCTCCTCCGCCCGGGCCGCGGCCAGCGGCACGGCCCGGTCCGGGACCGCGCTCGCGATGGGCACGGCGAAGCGGCTCTGCCACTGGCCCGCCAGCTCCCGCACGGCCGCCAGCTCCGCACGGCCGCGCCGGTCGTCCGCCAGCAGCGTCTCCAGCCGCCGCAGGGCGTCCCGCTCCTCGGTCACCCCGGTCGCGTACGGCTGCAAGAAGTCCCGCTGGCCGGCCAGGCCGTAGCCGCGGACGCCGGTCTCCTGGTTGACCAGCGCGGCCTCCAGCCGGACCGCGTACGTCAGCGCGGGCCCGCGCCGGTCCACGATCTGCTCGGTCAGCTGGGAGGTGCGGTTCATCGCCGACACGCCCAGGGAACCGAGTACGGCCAGCACCGTCAGCGTGACGGCGACGCTCACCCGCAGCCAGCGGTGGGTGGTCCAGCCGGCTGTGGCGGTGCGGGCGCCGGGTGGCTGCTCGTTCATCACGGCCTGCTGAACTCCTTCGCCTGTGACCGGGCCGCGTCGAGGGCCCCCTGCGGGACGCACCTTACCCGTGTCCGACAACAGATGTTGTCGTGCCCCGGGGCGGCCCCTTAGGGTAGTGCCATGTCTGCCTCCCACTTCTCTCTGCCCCAGGCTGAAGGGGAGATGACCGATCTCGTCACCGAGGCGGTCGACGAACTCGTCCTCCGGTGCGCGCGGTACGCGCTCCCGCCGGCGGCCGGTCCGGACGATCCGGCCGGCTCGGCACGCCACCACGCCCTCGCCCAGCTGCTCGTGCTCGTCCAGGTGGAGCGCGCGGCGCAGCAGCTGGCGGACCGGGCGGCCCGTGCCGCCGCGGCGGCCGGTGCGGGCTATCCGGACATCGGCCGGGCCTCCGGCATCAGCCGGCAGGGAGCCCGGCGCCGCTGGCCCGGGCTGATCACCAGCGGTACCCCACGTCACACCCCTTCCGCCCCACGGAGTTCATGACCATGCCCGTCCCCGCCCCCACCCGCCCCTACGACGTGCTGCTGGTCGAGGACGACGTCGCCGACGCGATGCTCATCCAGGACGCCCTGGCCGAGCGCGGTGCCCGCAACCTCACCCAGGTCGCCGACGGCATCGAGGCCCTGGAGTACCTGCGGGACCCGGCGAACCGGCGCCCCGACCTCATCGTCCTGGACCTCAACATGCCGCGCATGAACGGCCGGGAGTTCCTGGCCGTGGTCAAGGAGGACGCCGAGCTGCGCACCATCCCCGTGGTGGTCCTCACCACCTCCGCGGCGCCCGACGACGTGTCCGGCGCCTACCGCCACCACGCGAACGCCTATGTCACCAAGCCGGTCAACCTGGAGCAGTTCGAGGAGGCCGTGCGCAGCATCGACACGTTCTACCTGGACGTGGCGATGAAGCCGCCGCGGGCGTGACCCGGCCCCGGGGAGCACATCCCTGACCGTCAGGACGGCGGCGACCGCGGCACGCGCGGTCGCCGCCGTGCTCCGCGACGTCTGCTCCTGGCGGGGCCGGTCCGCCTTCGTCACCGGCCTCACCCGGGAGACCTGCCGCGGCCGCACGCACACCGGCTACGGCATCTCCGCCGTCTCCCACGTCGTGGAGACCAGCCGCGTCCGCTGACCGAGCGCGACCGCCCGGCCGGCAGCAATGGCCGCTTCGCGGCCGGGGGGTGTTTCGAAAGTCCCGCACAGCACCCACGGCGCCCGGCACGCCCTCTCGCCGCACCGGCCGAAGGCCCAAGTACGTCCCGTACGAGGGCTTTCGTCCGGCACACCGAGAGCGTGCACCGGACATCGCGGGCACCGCACAGGACTTTCGAAACACCCCCCGGAGGAGACCCGCACGCACGGCGACCACCCCCACTGACCGCACAGGTGTGCGGCGGACGGACCGGCCGGCCCGTCCGCCGCACACCTGAGCGGGGTCAGCTGACGGGGTGCACGCGCTGGGTCGTCAGTTCGTAGCGGGCGCCGACGACGGCCAGCCGGCCGGACGCCACCTGGGCGGCCAGGTCCGGTTCGGCGGCGAGCCGGGAACGGACGCGCCGTATGTTGGCGTCGACGGTCGCGTCGGTCCGGGCGTCGCCCGCCTTGGTGTGGTCGATGGCCGGGGTGATCTCGTCGGCCAGGTACTGGATGTGGGCGGGCAGCCGCTTCCCGGACTGCTCCGCCTCGACGGCGGCCCGCACGGCCCCGCAGGACTGGTGGCCGAGGACCATGACCAGCGGTATGGCCAGTTCGAGGACTCCGTAGGCGACGCTGCCGAGCACGGCCTCGTCGAGGACCTCGCCGGCGCTGCGCACGGTGAGCAGGTCACCGAGCCCCTGGTCGAAGACGAGCTCCGGGGGCACACGGGAGTCGACGCAGCTGAGGATCACGGCGAACGGGTGCTGACTCGTCGTCAGCGCCTGGCGGACGGCCGGTGTCTCGTCCGGGTGCCGCTCGCGGTAGGTGCGCCAGCGCAGGTTGCCCGCCTCCAGCGCGCGCATCGCCTGCGCGGGTGTGCTGGGGCGGTGGCGCGACGCTGCGGTGACGGCGGACGCGGGGGAGGCGTCGAGGGCGAGTCCGGCACCGAGCGCCGCGGCGCCGGTCAGACCGGCGCGCAGGAGGGCACGGCGGGCGGGTGCCGCCGTGGCGGGCGAGGCCGGCGCGTGGCCGGTGCCTCTGCTGGGGATGTGGATGGTCACGGCTTCGAACGTAGTACCGAGTCGGGGCTGCGAGGTTCGCGCTACTGAATCATGGTGCGGCGTGGTGAACTCATGGCCAAGGGTTGGCCGGTGCTTGACGTGACGGAGGGGCGCCCTTGGCCTTCGCGGCCACCGCGGTCCTCCGGTGCGCCGGTGTCCGCCGTGGTCCTCTGGTCCGCCGGTGTCTGCCGTGGTCCTCTGGTCCGCCGGTGTCCGCCGGTGTCCGCCGTGGTCCTCCGGCCCGCCGGTGTCCGCCGTGTTCCGCCGGTGCCGGCCGCGGTCCGCCGGTGTCCGCCGCGGTCCTCCGGTCCGCCGCGGTCGGCCGGTGTCCGCCGCCCGGCCGGCCACCCCCGCGCGTGTGCGACCCGAACACCTCCGCATCCCCCGTTCGTGTCGTCACCACCCACCGCCCGGGCGTATCGCCCGCCAACCTCCCGCGCCCGCCCGAGAATCGTCCGGGTCGGAGGCCGGCGAGCCGGTGCCGCGACGCCCGCGCGATCACAGGAGACACGGATGGACTACTACGACCTCGGCACCCACACCCGCCCGGTGACGACCTCGTCCCCCGAAGCCCAGCTCTGGTTCGACCGGGGCCTGGTCTGGACGTACGCCTTCCACCACGAGGAGGCCGTCGCCTGCTTCGAGGCCGCCCTGGCCGCCGACCCCGACTGCGCCATGGCCCACTGGGGCATCGCCTACGCCCTCGGCCCCAACTACAACAAACCCTGGGACGCCTTCGACGCGCGGGAACTGGTCAGCAGCGTCGACCGCGCCCACGCCGCCGTGGAACACGCCCACGCCCGCGCGGCCGGCGCCACACCCGTCGAACGCGCCCTGATCGAGGCCCTGCGCGCCCGCTACCCCCGGTCGCGGGCTGTCGAGGACTGCTCGGTGTGGAACGAGCCGTATGCCGACCGCATGGGCGCGGTGTACGACCTCGCCCCCGACGACCTCGACGTCGCCACCCTGTACGCCGACGCCCTGATGAACCTCACCCCCTGGCAGCTGTGGGACATCCGCACCGGGGAGCCCGCCGAGGGCGCCCGCACCCTGCGGGCCAAGGAGGTCCTCGACCGCGCGCTCGCCACCGAGGACGGGCGGCGGCACCCCGGAGTGCTGCACCTGTACATCCACCTGATGGAGATGTCCGCGACCCCCGAGGCGGCGCTGACCGTCGCCGACCGGCTGCGCGGCCTGGTGCCCGACGCCGGGCACCTGCTGCACATGCCCTCGCACCTGGACGTGCTGTGCGGCGACTACCGAGCCGTGGTCGCGGGCAACAGCGCGGCGATCGCCGCCGACGAGAAGTTCCTCGCCCGGTCCGGCGCGATGAACTTCTACACCCTGTACCGCTCGCACAACTACCACTTCAAGATCTACGGCGCGATGTTCCTCGGCCGGTCCGCGACCGCCCTGGAGACCGCGGCGCAGCTGGAGGAGACCATCACCGAGGAGCTGCTGCGGGTGCAGAGCCCGCCCATGGCCGACTGGCTGGAGGGCTTCCTCGCCATGCGGGTCCACGTCCTGATCCGCTTCGGCCGCTGGGCGGACATCCTGCGGCTGCCCCTCCCCGCGGACGCGGAGCTGTACTGCGTGACCACCGCGATGCTGCACTACGCCCGCGGGGTGGCCCTCTCGGCCACCGGCCGCGTGGCGCAGGCCGAGACCGAACGGCGGCTGTTCCGCGAGGCGGCCGCCCGTGTCCCGCAGTCCCGCACGCTGTTCAACAACACCTGCGCCGACATCCTCGCCGTCGCCGCGGAGATGCTCGACGGCGAACTGGAGTACCGCAAGGGCAACCACGCCGAGGCGTTCGCCGCCCTGGAACGGTCCATCGCACTCGACGACGGCCTGCCCTACGACGAACCCTGGGGCTGGATGCAGCCCACCCGCCACGCCTACGGCGCCCTGCTCCTCGAACAGGGCCGCCTCACCGAGGCCGAGGCGGTCTACCGGGCCGACCTCGGACTCGACGCGACCCTGCCCCGCCCCCAGCAGCACCCCGGCAACGTGTGGTCCCTGCACGGCTTCCACGAGTGCCTGACGCGGCTGGGCAAGGCGGGCGAGGCGGAGATCGTGGCGCAGCAGCTGAAGTTCGCGGCCGCCCTGGCGGACGTACCGGTCGAGTCCTCCTGCTTCTGCCGCACGGCGGCCCCGGACGGCTGCCGCGGCCCGGAGTGACGAGCCGCCCCGCGCGTCCGCACGCGATCATCCGACCGGCTTCCGGAAGCCGCCGTTCAGCTGCGCGCCACCGTGCGGCCAGCGGGAGTGAGCAGCGTACGGCCTGACCCGGTGTGACTCACCCCGACTGGAGCAGCCATGAGCGCAGCAGAAGAGAAGAACCCCGTACACAGACGCGCGGTGCTGCGCGCGGCGGTCGCGGTGCCGGTGGCCGGCGCGGCCGGCGCGGCGCT
>NZ_JBHMCY010000042.1:0-64090 GCF_042430725.1 Streptomyces cinereospinus
CCGGGGCCGCCGTCGCGGCGGCCTGCGTGACGGGCGGCGGCCTGTGGTACTTCGGCACGGACCCGGGGACCGGCACCGAGGAGTCGGGCGCCGCCCGTACCGCCGCCGCTCCGGCGGCGGACCGCTCGGCGCCCAGCCCCGCGCTCAGCTCCGCGACCGCCTCCCCGTCCCCGTCCCCGTCCCCGTCCTCGTCGCCGTCGCCGTCGCCGTCGCCGTCCCCGTCCGCCTCCGCGTCGCCGTCCGAGACGGCGAGACCCTCCACGAGCCCGCGACCCACCCGGAAGGCCGAGCCGGCCCCCCGGCCGTCGACGCCGCCGGTGCCGAGCTCGCCCAGCGCCCCGCCGGCGCGGCCCGCCCCCGCGGGGACCGTGGCACGCGTGGTCGCGCTGGTGAACCAGGAGCGCGCGGCGGCCGGTTGCGGTCCGCTCACGGAGGACGCGCAGCTGAACCGGGCGGCGCAGGGCCACTCGCAGGACATGGCCGCCCGCGGCTTCTTCGACCACACCAACCCGGACGGCGCCGACCCCGGGCAGCGCACCACCGCCGCGGGCTACGAGTGGTCCACGTACGGGGAGAACATCGCCCGGGGCCAGCAGACCCCGGAGGCGGTGATGGAGTCCTGGATGAACAGCCCCGGCCACCGCGCCAACATCCTCAACTGCTCGTTCGAGGACATCGGCGTGGGCGTCCACCACGGATCGGGCGGACCGTGGTGGACGCAGAACTTCGGCGCCCGGCGGTGAGACCGGTACCGGCGGGGCGGCGGTACCAGGCACCCCCGGTACCAGGCACCCTCCCGGTATCAGGCCCCCGCGCCGGGCGACGAGGCCGCCCGGACGGCATCGGGCGGACGGCCGGCGCGTCCGCGCGCGGGTCAGCGCGCCGACAGGTCCGCTTCGCCGCCGGGCGCCTCACAGCCGTGCGCTGTCGCCGGGACCGGCCCGGGGTGCGGCACCGGCAGGGTGGCGCACCAGAAGCGCTCCAGCACCCGGGACGCCTCCAGGGCGGCGCCGGGCTGGCGGGACCGGATCTGCACGCCGGCCGTGATCGCGAGGGACGGTGGCGGCCATGTCCTCGACCACCACACCCGGTGCGAGGCTGCCGTCGCGCCGGGCGTCCTCCAGCAGCAGCCGCAGCAGCAGCGCGGCCAGCCGGCGGCGCAGCACCGGCACGGCCCCCTCGGCGCGGTCGCAGCTGACCCGGAACCCGGCCCGTACGATCACGTCGCCGCCCAGCAGCTCGGCCAGCTCACCGGTGGTCGCCACCATCGCCGGCAGCGCCGGACCGGCCTCGCGCGCCCGGGCGGCGGCCGGCCGGGCCGGCTGCGCCGGAGCGCCGGGGCCGGCCGCGTTGTGCGTGTTTGCCGGGCGGCGAGCGCGACGGTGCCCGGCACCCGGGGTCCCGGCGATGCCGGACCGGCCCTAATCCTCCGGGCGGTCCGCCCCGGCCGGGCCGCCGGCGCGCCGGGCCAGCAGGGAGTCGAGGATCTCCCCGGCCCGTACGGCGGTGGTGGACAGCAGGGTCGAGGTGAGGCCGTGGGTGTGCTCGGTGCCGCCCTGGAGGTAGATGTCGGCGGTGACGTTCGGGGCCGTCACCACGCGGTGGTCCCGGCCGACCCGCAGGGTGTCCTCCTCGTCGCGCAGGCAGAGCTTGGCCAGCTCGCCGAGGTGGTCGCCGATGCCCTGGGGCTGGTAGCCGGTCGCGTAGACCAGCAGGTCCGAGGCGATGACCTCGCGTTCGCCGGTGGGCAGGAACTCCACGGTCACCCGTACGTCGGCCGGCCCGGCCTCGACCTCGCGGATCCGTGAGACGTTCATCATCCGCAGCCGCTGCCTGCCCTGGACCTTCTCCTGGTACATGGTCCGGGACAGGGCCTCGATCAACTCCATGTCCACGACCGAGTAGTTGGTGCTGCGGTGGTAGTCGAACAGCGACCGTTTCACCTCGCGGGGCGCACCGTAGTAGAGGTCGACGGCCTCGGGGTCGAAGATCCGGTTGGCGAACGGGCTGTCGTCGGCCGGGGTGAAGCCGTACTTGGCGAACACCGAGCAGATCTCGGCGTCGGGGAAGGTGCGGTGCAGGTAGTCGACGGCCTCCGCCGCGCTCTGCCCGGCGCCGAGCACGACGGCGCGGCGCACCGGCGCGGCGGAGCGCACGAGATCGTCGACGCGCGGCAGCAACTCGCTGGTGTGCCAGACCCGTTCGGAGCGTTCGGCGCCGGGTGGCAGGTGCGGCTCCAGCCCGGTGGCGACGCAGAGGGCGCGGGCCCGGTGGACGGTCGTGTGCTCCGGGGCGGCCGGATCCCGGGTGGTGACGTCGAAGTGGCGGACCTCGCCGCGGTCGGTGACGGGCCGTACGGAGAGGACCTCCGCGGAGTACCGCACGAGCGGCGCGACCCGGCCGGCCGCCCACGCGAAGTAGTCGTGGAACTCGATGCGCAGCGGGAACAGCGTCTTCTGGTTGAGGAAGTCGACCAGTCGGCCCCGTTCGCGCAGGTAGCACAAGAAGCTGAAGTCACTGGTGGGGTCGCGCATGGTCACCAGGTCCTTGAGGAACGACACCTGCATCGTGGCGTCGTCGATGAGCATGCCGCGATGCCAGCCGAACCGGGGCTGCCGTTCGAGGAACAGGGCCCGCAGCCCGCCGTCTCCGTGGGCCGTCGCGCCGTGCTCCTGAAGTGCGATCGCCAGGGCGAGATTGGACGGCCCGAAGCCGATGCCCAGAAGGTCGTGGATGGTATCCGGCCCGCTCTGCAGTGTCGTCACCGCTTCATCGCCTCCCGTGAAGGGGGGCCGACAGTGTTCCCAAAGTTGGAACACGGCCTCCCCCAAGCAGGCACATGCTAGATAAGGTAAGCCTTACCTAGCAATGCCTGAGGAGGCTCTTATGCGGGTCGTCATGTTCGGCTATCAGACGTGGGGGCACCGGACGCTGCGGGCTCTGCTCGGCTCCGGGCACGAGGTGGTGCTGGTCGTCACCCACCCCAGGAGCGACCACGCGTACGAGAAGATCTGGAGCGACTCGGTCGCCGACCTCGCCGAACAGCACGGTGTACCGGTGCTGTTGCGCAACCGGCCGGGCGACGACGAACTCCTCGGCGCGCTCAAGGAGGCCGAGCCGGACATCATCGTGGCGAACAACTGGCGCACCTGGCTGCCGCCGGAGATCTTCGACCTGCCCCCGCACGGCACACTCAACATCCACGACTCGCTGCTGCCCGCCTACGCCGGTTTCTCGCCGCTGATCTGGGCGCTCATCAACGGCGAGAAGCAGGTCGGCGTCACCGCCCACCGCATGGACGCCGAACTCGACATGGGGGACATCCTGCTCCAGCGGGCGGTGCCGGTCGGCCCCGCCGACACCGCGACGGACCTGTTCCACCGCACGGTCGACCTCATCGGCCCGATCGTGACCGACGCCCTCGACCTCATCGCCTCCGGGGAGGCGGTGTGGACTCCGCAGGACCGCTCCCGCTCCAGCTTCTTCCACAAGCGGTCCCTGGAGGACAGCCGGATCGACTGGACCTGGCCCGCGGAGGACCTGGAGCGCTTCGTGCGGGCCCAGTCGGACCCGTATCCCAACGCCTTCACCCACCACCGTGGCCGGCGCCTGCGGATCGTCTCGGCCACCGTCTCCCAGGGGCGCTACGGGGGCACACCGGGGCGGATCTTCATCCGGGAGGGCGACGGGGTGGTGGTCGTCGCCGGCGCCGGGGCCCGGTCCGGCCGCCTGCCCGGGCTGGTGGTGAAGCGGGTGCGCACCGAGGACGGCACCGAGCACGCCGCCACCGACTACTTCCGCACGATGGGCGGCTATCTGACGGACCGTCCGTGACCGGGCCGGGCGGGGCGCACCGGCGACGCCGTGCCGGTGCGCCCCGCCCGGCGCCCGCCCGTACGACAACCCGCCGTCCCCCCGGGGGGTTCAGCCGTGCGGGCCCGGCACGGCGACGGCGGCCGGCGCGTCGGGGCTCTCGTGGTGGCGGCCCATCGGGATCACCATCGGCGTCCGGCTGACGGGGTCGTCGCCGACCACGCACCGCAGCCCGAAGACCTCCTCCACCATCGCGGCGGTGACCACCTCGGCGGGCGCGCCCTCGCCCACCACGCGGCCGGCCTTCATGGCGACGACGTGGTCGGCGTACCGGCAGGCCTGGTTCAGGTCGTGCAGCACCATCACGACCGTGCGGCCCTGATGCCGGTTCAGGTCGGTGATCAGGTCCAGCACGTCGATCTGGTGCGCGAGGTCCAGATACGTCGTCGGCTCGTCCAGCAGCATCACCGGGGTGCCCTGCGCCACCGCCATGGCGATCCAGGCGCGCTGCCGCTGCCCTCCGGAGAGTTCGTCCACGGCGCGGTGCGCGAGGTCGGTCATCGCCGTGGCCCGCAGCGCCTCGTGCACGGCCTGCTCGTCGGCGGCCGACCACTGCCGCCACCACGTCTGGTGCGGTGAACGCCCGCGCCCCACCAGGTCCACCACGGTCAGCCCCTCGGGGGCGACGGGCGTCTGCGGCAGGATGCCGAGCCGCTGGGCGAGGGCGCGGGTAGGGATCGAGTGGACCGAGCGCCCGTCGAGGTAGACGGCACCGGACCGTGGGGTGAGCAGCCGGGCCAGCGCCCGCAGCAGCGTGGACTTGCCGCACGCGTTCGCGCCGACGATCGCCGTGATCCGGCCGGACGGGATCGCCACGTCGAGACCCTCGACGACGACCCGGTCGTCGTACGCCAGGCGCAGGCCCTCGGCGCGCAGGTCGGGGCCGTCGACGGGACCTTCGTGCGGCTCGTGCTTCGATGACACGTTGTCAGCCTCCTGAACCTGCGCGGTTGGCGCGGACGAGCAGCCACAGCAGCACGGGCGCGCCCAGCACGCCGGTGACGATCCCCAAGGGCAGTTCCGTGTCCGGGATCAGCCTCCGGGCGATCAGGTCGGACCCGAGCACCAGCACGGCGCCGGTCAGCCCGGCGGCCACGGGCGGGGGGACGGCGGTGCCGGCCAGGCGCTGGGCGACCTGGGGTGCGGCCAGCGCCACGAACGCGACCGGCCCGGCGGTCGCGGTGCCGAAGGCGACCAGTCCGACGGCGATCAGCAGCACGGCCACCCGGACGGTCTGGACGCGGGTCCCCAGGCCCCGGGCGACGTCGTCGCCGAGTTGCAGGGTCCGCATCAGCCGCCCCAGCACCAGGGCCGCCGGCACCAGCACGGCCATGGTCGCGGCGAGCGGGCCGATCTGCTGCCAGGTGCGGCCGTTGAGGTTGCCCACCAGCCAGCCGAGCGCCGCCTGCGCCTGGAACTGCCGGCCGTGGGCCATGAGGTAGTCGGTGGCGCTGGTGCAGATCCACGCGATGCCGACGCCGACCAGGACGATGCGGTACCCGGTGGCGCCGCGGCTCCAGGCCAGGACGTACACCAGCAGCGCGGCCGTCAGCGCGCCGAGCAGGCCCAGGACCTGGGTGCCCGGGCCGTCGTCCCAGCCGAGGACGATGCCGGCCACCACCGCCGTGCCGGCACCCTGGGTGATGCCCATCATGTCGGGGCTGGCCAGCGGGTTGAGCGTCATGGTCTGCAGCAGGGCGCCCGAGACGCCGAACGCGATGCCGACCAGCAGCCCCGCCAGGGCGCGCGGCAGGCGCAGTTCGTGCACGATCAGCCGGGTGCCGGGGTCGCCCGCGCCGACCAGGGCCCGCAGCACGTCGGTGAGCGGCAGGCCGATGTCGCCGACGGCGGTCTCCACGCAGAAGGCGAGGAAGGCGCAGGCGGCGAGCGCCAGGCACACGGCCACCAGCCGGGGCCGCAGCACCCCGGAGACGGGCGGGACGCCGAGCCGGAAGGGGACGCGGCCGGCGGAGCGGGGGACGGTGACCCGGTCCGCCGGGTCCCTCCGGTCCGCCCCGGGCACGAGTTCGGTCGTCATGGGGTCACCCCTTCGCGCGTCGGTCCGGCACGGTCCACGCCGTGGCGCGTCCCGCCACCCCCGCGTCGGTTCGTCATGGTTCACAGCTCCGCGAGTCGGCGGCGGCGGACCAGGGCGATGAAGAACGGGCCGCCGAGGAAGGCGACCAGGATGCCCGCCTGGATCTCGACCGGGCGGGCGATCAGCCGCCCGGCGATGTCCGCCGCCAGCAGCAGGCAGGGGGCGAGCACCGCCGACAGCGGCAGCAGCCAGCGGTGGTCGGGGCCGAGGCCGGCGTACTGCGCCAGGACGCGCGCGATGTGCGGGACGACCAGGCCGACGAAGACGACCGGGCCGATCACGGCGACCGCTCCGCCGGTGAGCAGCGTGACGGCCACCACCCCGCAGACCCGGACCGTGCCCAGTCTCAGGCCCAGCGACTTCGCTACGTCGTCGCCGAGGGCGAGGCTGTTCAGGGCGGGGGCGCAGGCCAGCGCGAGGACGGCGCCGACGGCCAGGAACGGCAGCACGCGCAGCAGGACCTGGTCGTCCTGGTGGGCGAGCGAGCCCGCGGACCAGAAGCGGTAGCGGTCGAGGGCGTCGGGGTCGGTCAGCGCGACCGCGCTGGTCAGGGAGAACAGCAGCGAGGTCACGGCGACGCCGGCCAGGGCCAGCTTGACCGGCGTGGACCCCGACCGGCCGAGCCCGCCCAGCAGGTAGACCAGCACGCTGGCCGCCAGCGCACCGGCGAAGGCGAACCAGACGTAGCCGTACACCGAGCCGATGCCCAGGACGCCCACCGACAGCACGACGGCGAAGGCGGCCCCCGCGCTCACGCCCAGGATGCCCGGGTCGGCCAGCGGATTGCGGGTCAGTGCCTGCATCAGCGCCCCCGACAGGCCCAGCGCGGCCCCCGTCGCGAGGCCGAGGGCGGTGCGCGGCAGGCGTACGGACCAGATCACGTTCTCCACACGGGAGTTCGGCGCGTCGCCCAGCAGCGTGTCCCAGACCTGGTCGAGGGGCACGGCGAGCGCGCCGTACGCCATGGACAGGGCGCACAGCGCGAGGAGCGCCGCGCCGCAGAGCGCGAGCAGTACGACTGCGCGGGGGCCTTTCGCCGCCCGGACCGCTGAGGTCCCCACGTCAACTTCCTTAGATGAGGCTTGCCTTGGTCAAGCGTAGGGCGAGACGGGCCGGCATCCCACCCCTGGGTGAATCAGGTGCGCACTCTGTGAATTAGGTAACCCTTACCTTAGTATGACGGCCGACCCCCGGCCCAGGGCCGGGACCGACCCGCTGGGGAGGCACGCTGCTGTGTGCGGTTCCGAAGAAGTCCTGGCGTACTGGCGGCGGACACTGACTCCGCCTCCGCTGGAGATCTCCCTGCCCACCGACCGGCCCCACCCGGCGCGACCAGGCCCGGAACGGCACACACGCACGCTGGCCGGGCTCCCGGACGCCGCCGACGCCGAACTGCTCGCGGCGTTCGTCGCCCTGCTGCACCGCTACAGCGGCGCCAACGACCTCGCCGTCGGCCACGACGGACTGCCGGTGCGGGTCTCCGTGGACCGGGAGCCCACCTTCCGGGAACTGGTCCGGCGGGTGGCGCAGGCGTGGGAGGAGGCCGAGGCCTTCCGGGTGCCCGCCGACCTCCTGGTCGACGAACTGCGCCCCCGGCCGACCCGGGGCGGGGGACTGTTCTGCAACACGGCGTTCGCGACGGCGGCCCGGCCCGCCGGGGACCTGCCCGGTCCGGCCGACGTGCTGCTGGAGGTGCGCGAGGGCACCGCGCGGGCGGCGTACGACCCCCGCCTGTTCGACTCCACCACCGTCGAACGGCTGCTCGGCCACTACCGCACCCTCCTCGCCGACGCCCTGGCCCGCCCCGACACGCCCGTGGCCCGGCTCGACCTGATGGACCCGCAGGAGCTGCGGCAGGTCGTCACCGACTGGAACGCCACCGAGCACGCGGTACCGCCGCACACCTGGCCCGCCCTCTTCGCCGAGCAGGTCCGGCAGCGGCCCGGCGCCGTCGCCCTGGTCTTCGAGGACGAGGAACTCACCTACGCCGAACTGGACGAGCGGGCCAGCCGGCTGGCGCACGCCCTGATCGCGCGCGGCGCCGGCCCCGAACGCATCGTCGCGCTGGCACTGCCCCGCTCCACCGACCTGATCGTCGCCGAGGTCGCCGTCCTGAAGTCCGGCGCCGCCTACCTGCCGGTCGACCACGACTACCCGGTGGACCGCATCGCGTACATGCTCGGCGACGCCGCACCCGTGTGCATGGTGACCACCGAGGAGACCGCGCGGGATATGCCCGGGCGGGACGGCATGACCCTGCTCGCCCTCGACTCCCCGGGCACGGCCGCGGAACTGGCCGCGCGGCCCGCCCACGACCCCGGCGCACCCCTCTGCGTCCACAACGCCGCCTACGTCATCTACACCTCCGGCTCGACCGGCCGCCCCAAGGGCGTCGTCCTCGCCCACAGCGGCGTCGCGAAGCTCGTCGCCACGCAGACCGAGCGGTTCGGCATCGGACCGCACAGCCGGGTGCTCCAGTTCGCCTCGCCCAGCTTCGACGTCGCCTTCTGGGACCTGTGCCTGGGCCTGCTCTCCGGCGGCCGGCTGGTCGTCGTACCGGCCGAACGGCGGGTGCCCGGCGCGCCGCTCGCCGACTACGCCGACGCCCACGGCGTCACCTTCATGATCCTGCCCCCGGCGCTGCTCGCCGCCCTGCCCGACGACGTACGGCTGCCGCCCACGGCCACGCTGCTGGCGGGCACCGAACGCGTCTCACCGGAGCTGGTGGGGCGCTACGCGCGCGGGCGGATGATGTTCAACGCGTACGGGCCCACGGAGGCCACCACCAACTCCACGCTCGGCCGGTGCGATCCGGACATCCCGGCCGGTGCCATCGTGCCGATCGGCGTCCCCGACCCCGGCACGCGCGCGTACGTCCTCGACGCGTTCCTCCGGCCGGTCCCCGCCGGCGTCACGGGCGAGCTGTACCTGGGCGGCGCGGGCCTGGCACGGGGCTATCTGGGCCGCCCGGACCTGACCGCCGAGCGGTTCGTCGCCGACCCCTTCGGCGCGCCCGGCGAACGCCTCTACCGCACCGGCGACCTGGTGCGCTGGCGGGCCGACGGACGACTGGAGTTCCTCGGCCGGGTTGACGCCCAGGTCAAGATCCGCGGCTTCCGCATCGAGCCCGGCGAGATCGAGTCCGTGCTGCGCGGCCATCCGGCCGTCGACCAGGTCACCGTGGTCGCCCGTGAGGACCGCCCCGGCGACCGGCGGCTCGCCGCGTACGTCGTGCCCGCCCTGGACGGGCCCCGCGGCACCGGCCCGGACGCGCGGGTGGAGGAGTGGCGGCAGCTGCACGAACTCCTCTACGGCGCCGCCGGATCCGAGGGGGCACCGGCGGACTCCGCCGGCCTGCGGGAGAACTTCGCGGGCTGGAACAGCATGTACGACGGCAGGCCGATACCGGTGGCCCAGATGCGCGAGTGGCGGGACGCCACCGTCGAGCGCGTCCGCGGACTCGGCCCCGTCCGCCGGGTGCTGGAGATCGGCGTGGGCAGCGGCCTGATCCTGTCCCGGATCGCGCCGGACTGCGAGACCTACTGGGGCACGGACCTCTCCCACGAGGCGATCCGCGCCCTGCGCGCCCAGCTGGCGGCCGACCCGCGGCTCGCCGCGAAGGTCGAGCTGCGCGCCCAGCCCGCCCACGACACCGGCGGACTGCCCACCGCATTCTTCGACACCGTCGTCCTCAACTCCGTCGCCCAGTACTTCCCGAGCGCCGAGTACCTGCTCGACGTCCTGCGCGGGATCTCCGGCCTGCTCGCGCCGGGCGGGCGGATCCTCGTCGGCGACGTGCGCAACCTGCGGCTGCTGCGCGCCCTGCGCGCCGCCGTCGGGACCCGCCGCGCGGGCGGCGCGCAGGACCCGGCGGACGCGGACAAGAGCGCGCTGCGCACGGCCGTCGAGCAGTCGGTGCGCTGGGAGGGTGAACTCCTGCTCGACCCGGACTTCTTCGCCGCGCTCGACGGCTTCGACGCCGACGTGCGGATCAAGCGGGCCGTCCACCACAACGAGCTGAGCCGGTACCGGTACGACGTCGTCCTGCGCCCCGGCGCACCCGCCGCCGGCGACCCCGGCGGACGGGAGGTCCACTGGGCCGCCGTCGGCGGCCTCACCGGCCTGGCCGCCCTGCTGGCCGACCGGCCGCGCCGGCTGCGGATCACCGGGGTGCCCAACGCCCGGCTCACCGACGACCTGGCGGATTTGCGGCGACTGGACGGCAGCGGACAGGAGGCGGCCCCCGGCGTCGACCCCGAGGACGTGCACACCCTGGCCGCCGAGCACGGCTACCAAGCGGCCCTCACCTGGAACGGCGCCGCCGACGACGGCGCCTTCGACGCGCTCCTCGCCGCCGACGGCCCGCCCACCGGGCGCTACCGCACCGCCGGGGCCTTCCCGCACGCCAACCGTCCCGCCCCGTTCCGTGACGTGACCGCCCTGATGCGGACCCTGCGCGCGCACGCCGCCGAGTGGCTGCCCGACTACATGGTGCCCTCGGCGTTCGTCCCGCTGCACGCCCTGCCGGTCACCCCCAGCGGCAAGATCGACGCCAAGGCGCTGCCCGTCCCGGACCGCGCGGCGATGAGCTCCGGCCGCCCCCCGCGCACCGCCCGCGAGGAACTGCTCTGCGCGCTCTACGCCGGCGTGCTCGGACTGGACTCGGTGACGGCCGAGGACGACTTCCTCGCCCTCGGCGGCGACAGCATCACCGCCATCCAGCTGCTGGTCCGCGCGCGGGCGGCCGGACTCGCACTCACCACGCGCGACGTGTTCCGGCACCGTACGGTCGAGGCCCTCGCCAGGGCCGCCGTCGAGCGCACCGGCGGGCACACCGCCGAACAGCTCGCCGACCGTCCGCTGGTGACGGCCGACCCGGGCGAACTGGCCGGGATCCAGGGCGCCCGGCCGCTCGCGATCGAGGAGCTGCTCCCGCTCACCCCGCTCCAGCAGGGCTTCTTCTTCCACGCCCTGAGCGGCGCTCCGGACGGGGAC
This sequence comes from Streptomyces cinereospinus, assembly GCF_042430725.1. Classification (NCBI taxonomy): domain Bacteria; kingdom Bacillati; phylum Actinomycetota; class Actinomycetes; order Kitasatosporales; family Streptomycetaceae; genus Streptomyces; species Streptomyces cinereospinus. The sequence goes on from NZ_JBHMCY010000042.1 coordinate 10,967, forward strand.
GCCTACGTGGTGCAGCAGGTGCTCGACCTGGCCGGGCCGGTCGACGGACCCGCCCTGCGCCGCGCCGCGCAGCGCCTGCTGGACCGGCACGCCCCGCTGCGGGCCGCCTTCCGCCGGCGCGCGGACGGCACCCCGGTCCAGATCATCACCCGGGACGCCGAACTGCCCTGGCGGGAGGCCGACCTGTCGGCGCGGGACGGCGAGGTCCGCGAGGCGCTCGCCGACGCGGTGGCCGCCGACGAGCGGGCCAGCGGCTTCGACCTGGCCGACCCGCCGCTGCTGCGCTGCGCGCTGATCCGGCTCGCCGGACACCGCAGCCGGCTGGTGCTGACCTTCCACCACATCGTCGCCGACGGCTGGTCGCTGCCGGTGCTGCACCGCGAGCTGATGGCCTGTTACGGCACCGGCACCCCGCAGCTCCCGGACGTCACCCCGTACCGCGCCTTCCTGCGCCGCCTCGCCGCCCGGGACCACGACGCGGCCCGCGCCGCCTGGCGCACCGCCCTCGCCGGGGTCGACGAACCCACCCGGCTGGTCGACGCCCCGGGCACCGGAACCCCGGCACGGCCGTCGCAGGTACGGGTGGAGCTGCCCGAGTCGACCACCGCGCGCCTCACCGAGCGGGCCCGCGCACACGGCGTCACCCTCAGCACGGTGGTCCAGGCCGCCTGGGGGCTGCTGCTGGGCAGACTGACGGGCCGGGACGACGTGGTGTTCGGCACCACCGTCTCCGGCCGGGACAGCGAGGTGGACGGCATCGCCTCGATGGTGGGCCTGTTCATCAACACGGTGCCGACCCGCTTCCGCTGGCGCCCGGGCGAGCCCCTCGGGGAGCTGCTGGCCCGCCTCCAGGACGAGCAGGCCGGCCTCCTGGACCACCAGCACCTCGGCCTGGCGGAGATCCAGCGGCTGGCCGGGCACGCCGGCGGGGGCGAACTCTTCGACACCCTGCTGGTGTTCGAGAACTACCCGGCCGACCAGGACCTGCGCGACGCGTCGGGCTCCGTCCGGATCACCGGCGACGCGTTCCACGACACCGTCCACTATCCGCTCGCCCTCGTCGTCAAGCCCGGCCGCCGGCTGGACCTGCGGCTCAAGCACCACGCGGAACGGCTGGACGCCGACCGGGCGCGCGCGCTCGGCGACCGGCTGGCCCGCGTCCTGGAGGCGATCGCCGACGACCCGGCACGCCCGGCCGCCGCCGTCGAGCTGCTCTCGCCCGACGAGGCCCTGCGGGCGCACCCGGCCGGCGAGGAGCGCGCCGTCCCGGAGACCACCCTGGCCGGGGCGTTCGCGGCGCAGGCCGCCCGGACGCCGGAGGCGACCGCCGTCGTCTTCGAGGGCGAGCGGCTGACCTACGCCGAACTGGACGCGCGCGCGGAGGTGCTGGCCGAGCGGCTGCGCGGGCGCGGCGCGGGTCCCGGGGCCTTCGTCGCGGTCGCGGTCCCGCGCTCGGCCGAGCTGATGGTCGCGCTGATCGGCGTGCTGAAGTCGGGCGCCGCCTATCTGCCGGTGGACCTGGACTACCCGGCGGACCGGGTGGCGCACATGCTCGCCGACTCCGGCGCCACGGCGGTGGTCACCCTGGCCGCGAGCGCCGCCCGGCTGCCCCGGCAGGCCCCTTTCGTCCTGCTCCTCGACGACGCCGCGCAGCCGGACGGTGAACGCGCCGCCCCCCGCGCCGCCGCCCGCGCGGCCCGCTGCGACGACCCCGCCTACCTCATCTACACCTCCGGCTCGACCGGCCTGCCCAAGGGCGTGGTCGTCGCCCACCGCGCCGTCGTCAACCGGCTCGCGTGGATGCAGGACACCTACCGGCTCACCGCCGGTGACCGGGTGCTGCAGAAGACGCCGTCCAGCTTCGACGTGTCGGTGTGGGAGTTCTTCTGGCCGCTCCTCGAAGGCGCGGCCGTCGTCCTCGCCCGGCCGGACGGCCACCGCGACCCGGCCTACCTGGCGGCGCTCGTCCGCGAGCAGGGCATCACCACGATGCACTTCGTGCCGTCCATGCTGGCGGCGTTCCTCCGGTCCGACGAGGTGATTGGCGACCCCGCCTGGGCGGCCTCCCTGCGCCACGTGTTCAGCAGCGGCGAGGCGCTGCCCACGGCCGCCGCGCGCCGCTGGCGGGAGCTGACCGGCGTACCGCTGCACAACCTGTACGGCCCGACCGAGGCCGCCGTCGACGTCACGTACCACCCGTACGGCGACGACGGGCAGCCGGCCGTGCCCATCGGGCGGCCGGTGTGGAACACCGGCCTGCGGGTCCTGGACTCCTGCCTGCGCCCGGTGCCCGACGAGGTGCCGGGCGAGCTGTACCTGACGGGCGTGCAGCTCGCGCGCGGCTACCACGCCCGCCCCGCGCTGACCGCCGAACGCTTCACGGCCGACCCCTACGGCCCGCCCGGCAGCCGCATGTACCGCACCGGCGACCTGGTGCGGCGCCGCGCGGACGGCGTGGTCGAGTACCTGGGCCGCACCGACCGGCAGGTCAAGCTGCGCGGCAACCGTGTCGAACCCGGCGAGATCGAGGCCGCGCTGACCCGCCTGCCCGAGGTGGCCCAGGCGGCGGTGACCGTACGGGACGACGCCCTCGTCGCCTACGTGGTGCCGCCGGCCGGCGCCGCCCCCGACGCGGCCGCGCTGCGCGACGCCCTGTCCGGCACCCTGCCCGCCCCCATGGTCCCCGGCGCCTACGTCGTCCTCGGCGCCCTGCCGCTCACCCCCAGCGGCAAGCTGGACCGGGCCGCGCTGCCCGCCCCGCGGGCCGTACGGGCCGCCGCCCGCGCCCCGCGCACCCCGCGGGAGCGGCTGCTCGCGGAGATCTTCGCCGCCGTCCTCAGGCTCACCGACGTCGGCGCCGACGACGACTTCTTCCTGCTCGGCGGCGACAGCATCAGCTCCATCGCCGTCTCCAGCCGGGCCCGCCGCGCGGGCCTGGCGCTCGACCCCCGTCACGTCTTCGAACACCGCACCCCGGCGGCGCTGGCGGCGGCGGTCACCGCCGAGGAGCCCGCCGCGACGGCGCCGGCCGGTCCGGCCCTCGCCCTGACCGAGGAGGAACGGGCGCGGGTGGAACGGCTCGCCCCCGGCGGCGTCGCCGACGTGTGGCCGCTCGCCCCGCTCCAGGAGGGCCTGTTCTTCCACTCCACGTACGACGACGGCGCCCTCGACGTCTACACCGTCCACGAGTCGTTCGACCTGGCCGAACGGGTGGACGCCGAGCGGCTGCGGGCCGCGACCCGCACCCTGCTCGACCGCAACCCCGGCCTGCGCGCCGGGTTCACCGGCGACGGGCTGCGCCGGCCCGTGCAGTTCATCGTGCGGGACGCCGAGATCCCGCTGACGGAGGTCGACCTGTCCGGGCTGCCGCCGGCCGAACAGGACCGGCGCCTGCGGCGGCTGATGGACGAGGAGCGCGCCCGCCGCTTCGACCTGTCCCGCCCGCTGCTGTTCCGGATGCTGCTGGTCCGGCTCGGCGCGGCGCGCGGGGACCGGCTCGTCGTCGGCCGCCACCTGATCCTGTGGGACGGCTGGTCCGCCTGGCTCTTCCTGGACCAGCTGTTCGCGCTGTACGAGAGCGGCGGCGACCCGGCCGGCCTGGCCCGCCCCGGTTCCTACCGCGACTACCTGACCTGGCTGGAGCGGCAGGACGGCACCGAGGCCACCCGCGCGTGGCGCGCCGCGCTGGCCGGTTTCGACGAGCCGACGCTGCTGGTGCCCGCCGTCGACGACCGGGGCCTGCAACCGGTGATTCCCGAGCACCTCGACGCCGTCCTCGCCCCGGCGGCGGCCGAGCGGCTGCGCGACACCGCCCGCCGCCACGGCCTGACCCCCAACACGGTGCTCAACGCGGCATGGGGTCTGGTCCTCGCCAGTGCGACGGGCCGCTCCGACATCGTGTTCGGCACCACGGTCGCCGGACGGCCGAGCGAGGTGCCGGACGTCGAGAACGTCATCGGCATGTTCCTCAACACCGTGCCCGCGCGCATCGCCCTCGACCCGCGCGAGCCGGTGCTCGGGCTGCTGCGCCGCATCCAGGGCGAGCGGCTGGAGCTGATGCCGCACGAGTACCTGGGCCTCGGCGTGCTCCAGGCCGAGACGGGCCACCGGCGGCTGTTCGACACGCTGTTCGTGCTGCGCAACGCCGACACCGACGAGCGGCTCGCCGCGCTGCGCGACCGGCACGGCGCGACGGCCGTCGCCAACGTCGACGCCACGCACTACCCGGCCAACCTGGTCGTCACCCCCGGCGAGCGGGTCCGCGTCACCCTCGCCTACCGTCCGGACCTGCTGGACGAGGCGTACGCGCGCGGCCTGCTGGACCGGTTCGTCCTCCTGGTGGACCGGCTGGTGGCCGACCCGGCCGCGCCGGTCGGCTCGCTGGACGCGCTGCTGCCCGCCGAGGCCGCCGCACTCGCCCGCGAGGAGGCCGGCCGGCGGCAGCCGGTGCCGCACGAGACGGTCGCCGACATGCTGGCCGCCCAGGCCGCCCGCACCCCCGACGCGACGGCCCTGGTGTGCGGCGCGCGGACCGTGACGTACGCCGAACTCGACGCGCGCTGCAACCGGATGGCCCGCCTGCTGATCGCGCGCGGCGCGCGCCCCGAGACGGTCGTCGCGCTGGGCCTGCCGCGGTCCATCGACACGGTGGTGGCGCTCTTCGCGGTGCTGCGCACCGGCGCCGCCTACCTGCCGCTGGAGCTGGATCACCCGGCGGAGCGGCTGTCGCAGACGCTGGCCGACGCCCGCCCCCTGCTCCTGCTGTCGACCCGGGCGGTGTCCGGCACACTGACGGGCGCCACCCCGCGCGTCCTGCTCGACGCCCCCGAGGTGGCGGCGGAACTCGCGGGCCTGCCCGCGGACCCCGTGCACGTCTCCTTCAGCCTGGACCACCCCGCGTACGTCATCTACACCTCCGGCTCCACCGGTCGCCCCAAGGGCGTGGTCACGCCGTACGCCGGCCTGACCAACATGCAGCTCAACCACCAGAAGGAGATCTTCGCCCCGGCGATCGCCGCGGCGGGCGGGCGGCGGCTGCGCATCGCGCACACCGTGTCGTTCGCGTTCGACATGTCCTGGGAGGAACTGCTGTGGCTCGTCGAGGGCCACGAGGTGCACATCTGCGACGAGGAGCTGCGGCGCGACGCCACCGCGCTGGTCGCGTACTGCGAGGAGCACCGCGTCGACGTGGTGAACGTGACGCCCACCTACGCCCACCTCCTGATCGAGGAGGGCCTGCTGGAGGGGCACCGGCCGCCGCTGGTGCTGCTCGGCGGCGAGGCGGTCACCGAGGCGGTCTGGAACACCCTGCGGGACACCGAGGGGACGTACGGCTACAATCTGTACGGGCCCACCGAGTACACCATCAACACCCTCGGCGGCGGCACCCACGACAGCGCCACACCCACCGTGGGCCGCCCGATCCGCGCCACCCGGGCCCGCGTCCTGGACCCCTGGCTGCGGCCGGTGCCGGACGGCGTGGCGGGCGAGCTGTACATCGCCGGCGTGGGCCTGGCCCGCGGCTACCTCGACCGGCCGGGGCTGACGGCCGAGCGGTTCGTGGCCGACCCCCACGGGCGGCCCGGCGAACGCGTCTACCGCACCGGCGACCTGGTGCGCCGGCGGCCCGACGGCAACCTGGACTTCCTCGGCCGCACCGACGACCAGGTCAAGATCCGCGGCCACCGGGTGGAGCTCGGCGAGATCGAGACGGTGCTCGCGCAGCACCCCGGGGTGTCCCAGGCCGCCGTCGTCGCCCGCGACGACACCGCCGCCCCCGGCACCAAGCGCCTGGTCGGTTACGTCGTCCCGGCCGACCCCGGCGCCGAGGACGTCCAGCGGGCCGAGCGGGAGCAGATCGGCGAGTGGCGGGACATCTACTCGGCCGAGTACACCGAGATCGGCACCGCCGTCCGTACCGAGGACTTCGCCGGCTGGGACAGCTCCTACGACGGCGAGCCGATCCCGCTGGAGCACATGCGTGAGTGGCGCGAGGCCACCGTGGAACGCATCCGTGAGCTGCGGCCGCGGCGCGTGCTGGAGATCGGCGTCGGCTCCGGACTGCTGCTGTCGCGACTCGCCCCGGACGCCGAGTCGTACTGGGCGACGGACTTCGCCGAGCCCGTGATCCGCAAGCTCGGCGAGGACCTGGAGGCCGATCCCGAGCTGGCGGGGAAGGTGCGGCTGCGCTGCCGGCCGGCGGAGTCGACGGACGGCCTGCCGGCCGGCTGGTTCGACACCGTCGTCATCAACTCCGTCGTGCAGTACTTCCCGAGCCTGGACCATCTGCACCGGGTGATCCGGGGCGCCCTGCGGCTGCTCGCGCCGGGCGGCGCCCTGTTCCTCGGCGACGTGCGCGACCTGCGCCAGGCCCGCGTCTTCCAGACCGGCGTCCAGCGCGCCCGCGCGGGCACGGACACCGACCCCGAGGCGCTGCGCCGGGCGGTGGACCGGGGCCTCGCGCTGGAGAAGGAACTCCTCGTCGACCCCGACTGGTTCGCCACGCTCGGCGTCGGCGTCGAGCTGCGCACCAAGGCCGGACGGCACCACAACGAGCTGACGCGCTACCGCTACGACGTGGTGCTGTACGAGGGCGAGGGCGCCGAGGCCGCCGTACGGCTGGACACCGCACCCGTGCTCGACTGGTCCGGCACGGCCGCGCTCGCCGCCCGCCTGGACGGCACCCGGCCGCTGCGGGTGCGGCGCATACCCGACGCGCGGACGGCGGACGACCTCGCGGCGACCCGGGCGATGGACGCCGGCCGTCCGCCCGCCCCCGCGCCACCGGGCGAGGAGCCCGAGGAACTGCGGCGGCTGGGGGAGGCCCACGGCCACCGGGTGCTGACCACCTGGTCCGACGAACCGGGCTTCTTCGACGCCGTGTTCGTCCCCGGCACCGAACCCCGGCGCACCTGCGGCCTGCACCGCCCGCGCCCGGACCGGGGCACCGCCCCGTACGCCAACACCCCCACCGCCGGCCGCGGCCACGGCGCGCTCGTCCGGCGGCTGCGCGAGGACCTCGGGCAGCGGCTGCCCGGCTACATGGTCCCGGCCGCCTTCGTGGTCCTGCCCCGGCTGCCGATGAACGACAACGGCAAGCTCGACGTGCGGGCCCTGCCGGACGCCGAGCCCGCGGTGGCCCTGTCGCACGGGCGCGGGCCGCGCACGCCCGTCGAGGAGGTGCTGTGCCGTCTCTTCGCCGAGGTGCTGGGGCTGCCGCACACCGGCGCGGAGGACGACTTCTTCGACCTGGGCGGCCACTCCCTGCTGGCCACCCGGCTGATCGGCCGGGCCCGCACCGAGCTGGGCGCGGAGCTGGCGATCCGGGACCTGTTCGAGGCGCCGACCCCCGAGGCGCTGGCGCTGCGCGCGGACGCCGGACGGCCCGCCCGGCCGGTGCCGGTGCCGGTCGCCGAGCGGCCCGCCCGGATCCCGCTGTCGGCGGCCCAGCGGCGGCTGTGGCTGGTGGAACGGATCACCGGGGGCGGGGCCGCGTACAACTTCCCGCTGGTCTTCCGGCTCCGCGGCGCGCTGGACCCGGCCGCGCTGCGCGCCGCGCTGCGCGACGTGACGGACCGCCACGAGGCACTGCGCACCCGGATCCTGGAGGAGGACGGCGAGCCGTACCAGTGGATCGCGGCGCCGGGCGAGGCCGAGCCGGAGTTCCTGGTCGCCGACTGCGCCGAGGCGGAGCTGCCCGCGCGGATCGAGGCCGCCCAGCGGCGCCCGTTCGACCTGCGCAGCGAACTCCCGGTCCGCGCCGAGGTGCTGCGGCTCGGGGCCGACGACCACGTCGTGGCGCTGCTGCTGCACCACATCACCACCGACGAGTGGTCGGACCGGCCCTTCCTGACCGACCTCGACGCCGCGTACCGGGCCCGCCGCGCCGGGCGCGCCCCCGACTGGCCCGCCCTGCCGGTCCAGTACGCCGACTACACCCTGTGGCAGGACACGCTGCTCGGCCAGGTCGGCGCGGCCCAGCTCGCCCACTGGACCGGTGTCCTGCGCGACCTGCCAAAGGAACTGGCCCTGCCCGTGGACCGGCCGCGGCCGGCCGAGCCCACCGGGCGGGGCGGCAAGGTCCGCCTGGAGCTGGCCCCGGACACCGGCCGCGCCCTGCGCGAGCTGTCCCGGGCCACCGGGACCAGCATGTTCATGCTGTTCCAGGCCGCCACCGCCGCACTGCTGCACCGGCTGGGCGCGGGAGAGGACATCCCGCTCGGGGCGCCGGTCGCCGGCCGCGCCGACGAGGCCCTGAACGACCTGGTCGGTTTCTTCGTCAACACCCTGGTCCTGCGCACCGACCTGTCCGGCGGTCCCACCTTCCGCGAGCTGCTGGCCCGGGTCCGTGAGGCGTCCCTGGCGGCGTTCGAGCACCAGGACGTGCCCTTCGACCAGGTGGTCGAGGCCGTCAACCCGCCGCGCGTGGCGGGCCGCAACCCGCTGTTCCAGGTCATGCTCGGCTACCACCACCGGCCCGACGGCGACCCCGGCGTGCTGGACCTGCCGGCCGAGTGGTTCGACATGGACACCGGCACCGCCAAGTTCGACCTGCACGTCACCTTCGTCGACGAGACCGGCCCGGGCCGCCTGGTGCTGCTCCTGGAGTACGCGCGGGACCTGTTCGACGGGTCGACCGCCGCGCGGCTGGCGCACCGTCTGATCCGGCTGCTGGAGCAGGCGGCCGCCGACCCGGACCGGCCCGTGCGCGACCTCGACGTCCTGGACGCGGACGAACGCCGGCTGGTGGTCGAGCGGTTCAACGACACCGCGCACGACGTCGCGCCGACGACCCTGCCCGAGCTGTTCCGCGCCCAGGCGGCCCGGACCCCGCACGCCCTCGCCCTGATCGCCGGCGAAGAGCGCCTGACCTACGCCGAGCTGGACGCGCGGGTCGAGCACACGGCCCGCGTGCTGGCCGGCCGCGGGGTGGGCCCGGAGCGCACGGTCGCCGTGGCGCTGCCCCGTTCGGCGGAACTGGTGGTGGCCCTGCTGGCGGTCCACCGCGCCGGTGGCGCGTACCTGCCGCTCGACGCCGACCAGCCCGCGGAGCGGCGGGCGCTGATGCTGGCGGAGGCCCGGCCGGTGTGCGTGATCGAGGACGCGCTGCCGCGGGGGCCGTACGGCGCGCTGCCCGCCTCCCACGACCCGGACGGCCCGGCGTACGTGATCTACACCTCGGGGTCCACCGGCCGCCCCAAGGGCGTGGTCGTCCCGCACCGCGGCATCGCCAACCGGCTGCTGTGGATGCAGCACGCCTACCGGCTCACCGCCGAGGACCGGGTGCTGCAGAAGACCCCGGCCGGCTTCGACGTGTCGGTGTGGGAGTTCTTCTGGCCGCTGATCACCGGGGCCGCCCTGGTCGTCGCCCGGCCGGACGGCCACCGCGACCCCGCCTACCTGGCCCGGCTGATCCGGGAACAGGACGTGACCACCGCGCACTTCGTGCCCTCGATGCTCCAGGTCTTCCTGGAGGAACCCGGCGCCGCCCGGTGCACCGGCCTGCGCCGGGTGCTGTGCAGCGGCGAGGCGCTGCCGCTGCCGCTCGCCCACCGCTTCCACCGGACGCTGCCGGCCCGGCTGCACAACCTGTACGGCCCGACCGAGGCGTCGGTCGACGTCACCGCGGTCGAGGTGCTCCCCGACGCCGGACGCGTGGTCATCGGCCGGCCCGTGTGGAACACCCGCGCCCACGTCCTGGACGCCGCGCTGCGGCCGGTCCCGCCCGGCGTCGCGGGGGAGCTGTACCTGGCGGGCGTCCAGCTCGCCCGGGGCTACCTGGACCGGCCCGCCCTGACCGCCGAGCGGTTCCTCGCCGACCCGTACGGCGGTCCGGGCACCCGCATGTACCGCACCGGCGACCTGGCGGCCTGGCGGCCGGACGGCACCCTGGAGTTCCTCGGCCGCACCGACCACCAGGTCAAGATCCGCGGCGTGCGGGTCGAACCCGGCGAGATCGAGGCCGTCCTCGCCCGGCACCCCGCCGTCGCCCGTACCGTCGTCGTGGCGCGGGACGACCGGCTCGTGGCGTACGTCGTCCCGGCCCCCGGGCAGGTCCCCGACCCGGCGGCGCTGCGCCGCCACACCGGCGCCGCCCTGCCCGAGCACATGGTCCCCGCGGCCTTCGTCCCGCTCGACGCGCTGCCGCTGACACCCAACGGCAAACTCGACCGCGGGGCCCTGCCGGAGCCCGATCCCGCGGCCGGGACCGGCGCCGGCGGCCGTCCGCGCGACGCCCGCGAGGAGATCCTGTGCGGCCTGTTCGCGGACGTGCTGGGGGTGCCGCGGGTCGGCGTCGACGACGACTTCTTCGCCCTGGGCGGCCACTCGCTGCAGGCCATGCGGCTGGCCGCCCGGATCAGGGCCGCGTTCGGCACCGAGGTGTCCCTGCGCACGGTCTTCGACGCCCCGGCCGTGTCCCGCCTCGCGGAACGGCTCACCGGCACCCGGGCCGCCGGCCCGTCCCGCCCGGCGCTGTCCGCCCGGCCGCGCCCCGAACGGCTGCCGCTCTCCTCCGCCCAGCAGCGCCTGTGGGTGCTGTACCAGGTGGAGGGCGCCTCCGCGACGTACAACATCCCCTCGGCCCGGCGGCTGACCGGTGCGCTGGACCTCGACGCGCTGCGGGCCGCGGTGCACGACCTGGTCCGCCGGCACGAGACGCTGCGCACCGTCTTCCCCGACGAGCAGGGCCGGCCCTTCCAGCGGGTGCTGCCCCCGTCCGAGGCCCGGATCCCGTTCGAGGTCGAGGACGTCGACGCGGCACGGCTGCCCGAGCGGCTGGAGCGGGCCGGGGCCCACGGCTTCGCGCTGGACCGCGAACCGCCGCTGCGCGTCCACGTGTTCCGCACCGGCGAGCAGGAGTGGACACTGCTGCTCCTGCTGCACCACATCGCCGGGGACGAGTGGTCGCAGGGCCCGCTGGACCGGGACCTGGCGCTCGCCTACGCGGCCCGGACCGCCGGGCGGGCGCCCGGCTGGGCGCCGCTGCCGGTCCAGTACGCCGACTACACGCTGTGGCAGCGGGAGGTCCTCGGCGACGAGAAGGACCCGCGGAGCCCGGCCGCGCGGCAGATCGCCTACTGGCAGGAGACGCTGGCCGGACTCCCCGAGGAGCTGGCGCTGCCCGTCGACCGGCCCCGCCCGCCGGAGGCGAGCCACCGCGGCGGCGCCGCCGACCTGTCACTCGACGCCGGACTGGCCGCGGAGCTGCACCGGCTGGCGCGCGACCACGGCGTCAGCGTCTTCATGGTGGTGCAGGCCGCCGTGGCGACCCTGCTCACCAGGCTGGGCGCCGGGCACGACATCCCGATCGGCAGCCCCATCTCCGGACGGACCGACGCGGCCCTGGAGGACCTGGTCGGCTTCTTCCTCAACACCCTGGTGCTGCGCACCGACACCTCCGGCGACCCGGCCTTCCGGGACCTGCTCGCCCGGGTGCGGGAGACCGACCTCGCCGCCTTCGACCACCAGGACGTGCCGTTCGAGCGGCTGGTCGAGATGCTCAACCCGCCCCGGTCGCTGGCCCGCCACCCGCTGTTCCAGGTGATGGTGGTGTACCTGGCGCCCGGCGGGGACGACGGCGGGCTGCCCGGGCTGCGGGCCCGCCGCGACACCGTGGCGCAGACCACGGCGAAGTTCGACCTGTCCTTCGACTTCGTGGAGCGCGCCGACGGCGCGGTCGACGGCGTGCTGGAGTACAGCGCCGACCTGTTCGACCACGCCACCGCGCAGTCCTTCGCGGACCGCCTGCGGCGGATCCTGCGGGCCGTGGCCGCCGACCCCGGCCTGCCGCTCGGGCGCATCGACGTGCTCGCCGAGGCGGAGCGTGAGCGGCTGCTCGGCGGATGGCACAGCCGCCCCCTCAACGCCGCGCCGAGCACCGTGCCCGCGCTGTTCGAGGAGCGGGTGCGCCGGTGCCCGGACCTGCCCGCCGCCGCCTCCGACGGCGCCGAGCTCAGCTTCACCGAGCTCAACACCGAGGCCAACCGCCTGGCCCGCCTCCTGGCCGCCGGCGGCGCGGGCCCCGAGCGGTACGTGGCCCTGGCGCTGCCGCGCACCGCGCGCTTCCTGGTGGCCGTCCTCGCGGTGCACAAAGCGGGAGCGGCGTACCTGCCGCTCGACCCGGACGCCCCGCTGGACCGCACGGCGGGCATCCTCGCCGACGCCCGCCCGGTGCTGACGCTCACCACCCGCGAGCTCGCCGCCGCACTGCCGCCCGGCACCGGGCCCCTGATCCTGGACGAGCCCGGCACGGCCGCACGGATCGCGGCGCAGGACGGCACCGACCTGACGGACGCCGACCGGGCCGCCCCGCTGACGCCCGCGCACCCGGCGTACGTCATCTACACCTCCGGCTCCACCGGCCGCCCCAAGGGGGTCGTGGTCACCCACGCGACCCTGGGCCACCTCTTCCACAGCCACCGCGAGACCCTCCACCGGCGGGCCGTCGAGATCACCGGGCGGCGCCACCTGCGGGTGGGCCACGCCTGGTCCTTCTTCTTCGACGCCTCCTGGCAGCCCCAGCTGTGGCTGCTCGACGGGCACTGCGTCCACGTGGTCTCCGAGGAGGTGCGGCGCGACCCCGAACTGCTCGCGGCGGCCGTCACCGCGCACCGCTTCGACTTCCTGGAGGTCACCCCGTCGTTCTTCGCGCAGATGGCCGACAGCGGTCTGCTGGACGGCGACGACTGCCCCCTCGCCGTGGTCGGCGTGGGCGGCGAGGCCGTACCGGTGGCGCTGTGGCGGCGGCTGGCCGCGCTGCGCGGCACGGAGGCGTTCAACCTGTACGGGCCGACGGAGTCCACCGTGGACGCCCTGGTGGCCCGGGTCCGCGACAGCGAACGCCCGCTCGTGGGGCGGCCGGTGGCCGGCACCCGGGCGTACGTCCTGGACGGGCTGCTCCAGCCGGTGCCGCCCGGGGTCACCGGAGAGCTGTACCTGGCGGGCGGCGGTCTCGCCCGGGGCTACCTGGGCGATCCGGCCCGCACCGCCGAGCGGTTCGTGGCCGACCCGTTCGGCGGCCCGGGCGCGCGGCTGTACCGCACCGGGGACCTGGCGCGCTGGACCGCCGACGGGCGCGTCGACTACCTCGGCCGGGCCGACGACCAGGTCAAGATCCGCGGTTTCCGCATCGAACCGGCCGAGATCGAGTCCGCCCTGGCCGCCCATCCCGACGTCGCCCAGGCGCTGGTGACGGTACGTCAGGACGGTGACCGCAAGCTGCTGGTGGCCCATGTGACACCGGCCGGGGAGGCGGCGCCCCGTCCCGGGGAGCTGCGCGGCCATGCCGCCGCCCGGCTGCCGGAGCACATGGTCCCGGCGGCGGTGGTCGTCCTGGAGCGGTTCCCCCGGCTGGCCAACGGCAAGCTGGACCGCGCCGCGCTGCCCGCGCCGGACTTCTCGGCGCTGTCCTCCGGCCGCGCGCCCAGCACCCCCGTGGAGGAGCTGCTGTGCACGGTCGTCGCCGAGGTGCTGGGCCTGGCACGGGCCGGTGTCGACGACGACTTCTTCGCCATCGGCGGTGACAGCATCGTGGCGATGCAGCTCGTCGGCCGCGCCCGCGCGGCCGGGGTGCGGATCACCCCCCGGCTGGTCTTCCGGCACCGCACCGTCGCGGCGCTGGCCGCGGTGGCCGAGACCGCCGACGCCGCCCGGCCGCACCCGCACGACGACGGCACCGGAACCGTACCGCTCACCCCGGTCATGCACTGGCTGCGCGAACTGGGCGGCCCGATCGCCACCTACCACCAGTCCGCGCTGGTCCGCACCCCGGCCGACCTCGACCTGCCCGGCCTGACCGCCGTGCTCCAGGCGCTGGCCGACCGCCACGACCTGCTGCGGGCCACCCTGGTACGGTCCGCGCCCGGCGCCACGCGGGACTGGTCGCTGCACGTCCCGCCCGCCGGCGCGGTCGACGCCGCCGGGTGGATCGACCGCGTCGACGTGGCGGGCCTGGACGCCGAGGCGCTCGCCGGGACCGTACGGGACCACGCGCACGCGGCCCGGGCACGGCTCGACCCGGACGCGGGCGCCATGGTCAGGGCGGTGTGGTTCGACGCGGGCGGCGCGCCCGGACGGCTGCTGCTGATGGCCCACCACCTGGTGGTGGACGGGGTGTCCTGGCGGGTGCTGCTGCCGGACCTGGCGACGGCCTGGCAGCACGTCGCCGCCGGCCGGCCGGCGCGGCTCGCCCCGGTGGGGACCTCGTTCGCCCGCTGGTCCCGGCTGCTCACCGAGCTGGCCCAGGACCCGGCCAGGGAGGCCGAACTGCCCGTGTGGAGCGCCCTCCTGGACGGCGCCGGCCGGCCGTTCCCCCTGACCCGGGAGCCCGACCCGGACCGCGACACCACCGCGACCCGGCGGGAGCTGGCGCTGCGGCTGCCCGCCGGGCGGACCGGGCCGCTGCTGTCCACGGTGCCCGCCGCGTTCGGCGCGGGCGTCGACGACGTGCTGCTCGCCGGCCTCGCCCTGGCCTTCGCCGACCGGCGGCGGCGCGACGGCGGCGCCGGCGGCTCCGTCCTGGTCGACCTGGAGGGCCACGGCCGTGCGGAGGAGCTGGCCGGCGACGACGTCGACCTCTCCCGCACGGTGGGCTGGTTCACCAGTGTCTTCCCGGTGCGCCTCGATGCCGGCCCGGTGGACCTGGCCGACGCGTTCGCGGGCGGACCGGCGGCCCGGGAGGCCGTGCGCCGGGTCCGCGCCCACCTGGCCTCGCTCCCCGCGAACGGCGTCGGCTACGGCATGCTGCGCCACCTCAACCCCCGGACGCGCGAGGCGCTGGCCGGGCACGAGGAGGCCCGCGTCGAGTTCAACTACCTGGGCCGGTTCGGCATCCCCGAGGAGACCGACTGGTCGTACGCGCCGGAGGAGGAGGTGGCCGACATCGGCCCGGAGCCCGCGATGCGGCAGGGCCACGCGCTGGAGATCAACGTGGTCACCGAGGACCGGGCGGACGGGCCGGTGCTGGCCGCCCACTGGTCCTACCTGGAGGGCCTGCTGCCGCGCGAGACGGTCCGGGACCTGGCCGGGACCTGGTTCAGGGCGCTGGAGGGACTGGTCGCGTGCGCGGAGCGCGACGCGCGGCCGTGACACACGAGGAGAGGAAGAGCATGAGCAATCCGTTCGACGACCCCGAGGGCGTCTTCCTGGTGCTGGTCAACGACGAGAACCAGCACAGTCTCTGGCCGGACTTCGTCGACGTGCCGGCCGGCTGGCGGGTGGTGCACGGCCCGGCCGCCCGGCAGTCCTGCCTGGACTACGTCGAGACGCACTGGACCGACATGCGGCCGCGCAGCCTGGCCGAGGCCATGGACGGCTGACACCGGCCGGGCGCGCACCGGACGGCCGGCACCGGCGGCCGGGGGCCCCGGCCGCGAGCACTCCTCGCGGCCGGGGCCCCGGTCCGTGGCGGCGTCAGGAGGCGGGCTGCTCCACCGTCGTGCCGGCCTTGCCGTCGACGGCGGCCGCGAGCTGCGGCACCAGCCGGTCCACCACGTACCGCAGGCTGAGGACGGTGCCCATGGACAGCGCGTTGCCGTAGTCGCTGGTCTCGTTGACGTAGACCTCGCGCCCCTCCGCGACCACCTTCAGGTCCTTGTACGAGGGGTCCTCGTGGAGCTTGGCGGCGTCCTCGGTCACGTCCGCGACCTGCCACACGACGGCGTCCTGGTCGAGCAGGTCGGTGCGCTCCTTGCTGATGTTCGCGCCGAACTGGTCCCCGATCTCCTTGTCCAGGTCCGGCGGCAGGGAGAACCCGAGGTCGGTGAGCAGATGCGACCGAGGGTCCTGACTGCCGAAGACGAACATGCCCTCGTACGGCGTGGCCATCACCGCCGTCCTGCCCCGGAACTCGGGGTGCTCCTCGACGGCCGCGGTGATCCTGCCCTCGGTCTCCTCGACCGCCGCGGCCGCCTCCTCCGGCTTGCCGAGCGCCTTGCCGATGGTCTCGGTCTGCTCCTGCCACGGCACGCCGTAGTCGTTGTACTGCTTCGGCTGGGCGACCACGGGGGCGAACTTGGACAGTGACGCGTACTGCTCCTCGGTGAGCCCGCCGTAGACCGCGAGGATCAGGTCCGGCCTGAGGGCGGCGATCTTCTCCACCTGCGGGCCGGTGCCGGTGTCCGTGAGCACGGTGGGTGCCTCGGCGCCGCCCAGCCGGTCCGCGGCCCAGGGGCCGACCGCGCCCTTGTAGCCGCCCAGCCATTCGGTGGTGCCGACCGGGACCTCGCCGAGTGCGAGGACCGCGTCCTGGTCGGTGAGGCCGACCGTGACGATCCGCCGGGGCTCGGACTCGATGGTCGTACTGCCGTACTTGTGCGCGACGGTGACCGGGAAGGCGGACGAGCCGGAGGCGTCCGCCTGCGCGCCCGCACCCGTGTCGTCGGATCCGGAGTCGTCACCGCCGCAGGCCGTGGCCGTGACGAGGAGCAGGGCTGAGGTGAGCGTGGCGGCGAGCTGTGGTGCTCTGCGGGAGCGGAACATCGGTGGTCCTTTGTTCTTCGATTCCAGTGGAGCGGGGCGGTGCGGGGGTGGATCCCGGAAGTGCGTCCGTGCGTGGGGGTCCGGGACGGGGGTCAGGGGGTGGTGTCGCGGGTGGCCGACCACGCCTGCCAGATGGCCGCGTAGCGGCCCCCGGCGGCGCGGAGTTCGTCGTGCGTGCCGGTCTCGACGACGCGTCCCGCCTCCAGGACGACGACGCGGTCGGCGGTCGCCGCCTGGCTGAGCCGATGGGCGACGATCAGCGCGGTGCGGCCGTCCACCGCCCGCGCGACCGCCTTCTCCAGGGTGCGCGCTCCGGCGCTGCCCGCCTCGGCGGTGGCCTCGTCCAGGATCACCAGGGGAGGGTCGGCGAGGATCAGCCGGGCGAGCGCCAGCGCCTGCGTCTGCGCGCCGCTCAGCTTGTGGCCGCCGTCGCCGACGACGGTGGCGAGGCCGTCGGGCAGTGCCTCGGCCCAGGCGAGGGCGTCGACGCGGTCCAGGGCCGCGCGCAGTTCGTCGTCGGTGGCACCGGGCCCGGCCAGGCGGAGGTCGTCGGCGAGGGGGCCCGCGAACACATGGGTCTCCTGGGTGATCAGGGCGACCGTGCGGGTGGCGGCCGCGCCGAGGCCGGCCGGCGGCACCCCGCCGACCAGGACCGTGCCGGTGGTGGGCGGCTGGATGCCCGCGACGAGCCGGGCGAGCGTGGTCTTGCCGGCGCCGCTGGCACCGACGAGCGCCACCCGCTCGCCCCGGCGGATCGTCAGGTCGACGTCGTGCAGGACCGGATGCCCGGGGCGGTAGGCGTGACCGAGGCCGCGCACGGTGACGTCGACACCGGCCGGCCGGACCGGAGGCGTCCGCTCCGGGGGCGGTGGCCGGTCGGTGACCCCCACGAGCCGCGACAGGCCCGCCGTGGCCGACTGGGCGTCGTCGAGGAGCACGAGGGCGGCGTTGACCGGGGTGAACAGGCTGTGGAAGTACAGGGCGGCGGCGGTCGCCGTGCCGATCGACGCCTCGCCCCGGCGGACCAGCCAGTAGCCGGTGAACAGCACCGCGGCGAGGCCGATGTACTCGGCGACGTGCAGGCGGCTGTAGAAGCCCAGCACGAGTTCGACTCCGCGCATCGTCAGCGCCACCACGGACCGGGACCGCTCCGCGACCCGCTCGGTGTGCTCCTTCTCCAGCCGGAACGCGCGCACCGTGGAGCTGCCCGCGACGGTGTCGAGCAGTTGCTGCTGCTGGGCGCCGGCGGCCCTGCGCTGCTCGGCGTAGAGCGGCACGGCACGGGCGACGTACCAGCGGGCGGTGGCCGCCTGGACGGGCACCGCGAGCAGTGCGGCCAGCAGGAATCGCCAGTCCAGCACCGCCAGGGCGGCCAGCGTCAGGACGATGGTCAGCAGCGAACGGGCCAGCTCCGGCAGGGCGTTGCGGACGGCCTCCGCGATCAGCGAGACGTCGGCGGTGACCCGGGCGGTCAGGTCGCCGGCGCCGGCCCGCTCGACCCGCTCCAGCGGCAGCCCCAGCGCCCGCTCGACGAACCGCTCGCGCAACCGGGCCAGGGTCGTCTCACCGAGCCGGGAGATCAGGGACAGGCCGAACCCGGCGGTGACGCCCTGCGCCACCGCGACCGCCAGGAGCAGCGCCGCGGTGGTGGTGACGGCGTCGACGGAGCCGCGGCCGGCGGCCAGGTCGACGATCCGGCCCAGCAGCGGCTGCACGAGCAGTCCGACGGCGGTGGAGGCGACCATGACGGCGAACGCGGTGACGGCCGACGCCCGCTGCGGCCGCAGCAGTTCGGCGACGGCGGCGCGGGTGCGGGCGGGCGTGGCGACGGGCAGCAGGGGCGATCCGGGCCAGGCGGCCGCCGTCGCCGGGGAGCCGCTGCCGTCCCGGGAGCCGGCCGGACCGCCGGTGTCCGCCGCGGCGGTCCCCGCGGCGTCCGTCGCGCCGTCTGCCGTGGCGTCCGTCGTCATGGGGTGCTCGGTCATGTGAGGACCGCCGTCCGGTAGGCGGCGCGGTCGTGGACGAGTCGCGCGTGGGTGCCGGTCGCGGTGACCCTGCCGCCCTCGACGAGGACGACCCGGTCGGTCACGGCGAGCAGCGCGGGGCTGTTGGTCACCAGGACGGTGGTGCGGCCGGCGCGGACGTCGCGGATCCCGGCGGCGATGCCCGCCTCCGTGACCGCGTCGACGGCGGTGGTCGGCTCGTGGAGCACGAGCACCGGCGCGTCGGCGGCCAGCGCCCGGGCGAGGGCCACCCGCTGCCGCTGGCCCCCCGAGAGCGAGCGGCCGCGCGCGGTGACGGCCGTGGCCGTGCCGTCGGGCAGGGCACGCACGACCTCGTCGGTGCGGGACGCGGTGATCGCGGCGGTGACGCGGGCGGCGGTGGCGGCGCCGGCCGCGGCGGTGACGTTGTCGAGGAGTGTGCCCTCGAACAGGTCGGCGTCGTGCTCGGCGACGAGGATCGCGGCCCGCACCTCCGCGAGGCTCAGGGCGGGCAGCTCCGTCCCGTCCAGTGCCACGGTGCCGCCCTCCGGGTCGGCGTGCCGGCCCAGACAGCGCAGCAGGGCCGACGCGTCGGCGGGGTCGGCGGTGACCACGCCCACCGTCTCGCCGGGGGCGACGTCGAGGTCCACCCCGCGCAGGGAGCCGTACGTGAGGCCGCGCAGCCGCAGTCCGCCCCGGACCGGTCGGGGCGGGGAGCCGCCGGCGGGCGGCCCGGGCGGCACCGCCCGGCCGGCGCCGAGCACTTCGGCGATCCGCGCGGCGGACGCCCGGCCCTGCGCCAGCTCCGCGTTGACCCAGGAGAACTCGGAGAGCGGGCCGATGAGGAACAGCGCCAGCGCGACGGACGAGACCAGCTCGCCGAGCGTGATGTCACCGCGCGCGGTGAGCCGCCCGCCGACCAGCGCCACCAGTGCGAGGAAGGCCCCGGTGAGCAGGGTGACGACACCGTTCTGCCAGGCCCCGGCACGGGTCGCGCGCAGGGTGGCGGCCAGTGACTCCTGGCTGGTGCGGCGGTAGCGGGCGACGGCCGCCGGTTCGGCGCCGATGCCCTTGAGCACGCGCAGCCCGGCCACGAGGTCCGCGGCTACGCCCGAGGCACGCGCCGCGCGGTCCTGTTCGGTCTCGCTGCGCCGCTCCAGGGGTTTGCTCAGCAGGTGCACCAGCCACAGCAGCAGCGGGGTGCCGAGCAGGACGAGCAGGCCGAGGGTGAGGGACGTGCGCAGCAGCACGACGGCGGCGACCGCCAGGCCGGTCGCCGACGCGATCGCGGCGACGAGCGCCATGGTGACGGCGCCGACCCGCCGGGCGTCCTCCGTGGCGGTGCTGGCCAGTTCCCCGGGCAGCCGGCCGTCCTCCGCGCCGCCCTCCGGGGCGAGGACCCGGGCGACCAGTTCGGTCCTGAGGCGGTGCGCGGCGGTCACGGACGCGCGTTCACCGGCTCGCGCGCTGCACCGGAAACTGAACGAGAGCCCCGCGTAGACGACGGCCAGGACGCCGAGCCAGCGCAGCAGGCCGCCCGGGTCCGCCGCCACGACGCCGCGTTCGACGGCCAGTCCGATGAGCACCGGCACCAGGGCCTCGCCCGTCTGATGACCCATTCCCAGGACGGCCCCGAGGGCGAGGTCACGGCGCTGCCCGCCGACCGCACGCCACAGGAGGCTCCGCCCCGGCAGGCCCGCTCTTCTCACGCATCCCTCCGGAGGGGGGTTCACAGCGCCCGGACACCGTGCACAACTTAGGTAAGGCTAATCAAAACTGCCCCTCGCGGCTACCCCCTTGGGGACACGGCGGCGCGTCGGCCACCCGGACCAGCTGGTACCGGTGTTCGTACGTCGAACTGCCGCGCCGTTCGGGCCGTTCGGGCCGTTCGGGCCGTTCCGGCCGTTCGGTCCGGCCGCGCCGGTCCCGGAGGATCAGCGCGTCCCCACCGGCCGCTCCTCGCGCAGCCGGTACAGGGCCGCGCGGGACGCCCCGGCGGGCGCCGCCGCGGAGGCGTGCTGGGCGCCCGCGGGGATCGCCCGGACCGCCACGAGCAGCGCGGCGGCGCCCGCCGGCCTCGGCCGTCCGGGCCGGCGTCTCCTCACGGGGGCTCGGGCCGTGCCCCAGGGCGGCCCGCAGCGCGCCGTCGAGCCCTCGTCGCGGGCCGGCGAACCATCGGCCCGCGCCGTCAACTCGCGCCCGGGGCACGCCGTTCCGCCACCGGCAGTCTCCTTACGAGGCCGGCCCTCGTAGGGTTGTGCCGTGGACGGCTCGTCCCTGTCGCGGGTCCGCCGCCGGGCTCAGGCCAGAACCATCCATCGTCGGCCGTCGATGAGTTCTCGTGCGGCGTCGAGATGCCCGGCGTGGCATGCGGTCTCGGTGATGACGTGCAGCAGGACGTCCCGAACGGTGTGCAGGTGCGGTTCGCCGAAGAGGTGGTGGGGCCACCAGGCCAGAGGGGCGTCCGCGTCCGCAGCGGCGACGGCGGTGTGCGCGAGGTCCGTCTCCGTGCGGTATCTATCGAGTACCTCGGTATGCGGTACGCCGGGGGCGACCTGCCAGGCGTCGTCGATGTCATCGAGGGCTTCGATGACGGCGGGGTCGCCGGTGATGACGGCACGGAACCAGAACCGCTCGACGTCGAGCGCGAGGTGCTGGACGAGCCCCAGGCAGCTCCATCGGGACGGCAGCACGGGCCGCCGCAGGGCCTCCGCGTCCAGCCCGTCGAGTATGCCGAGGACATGACGGCGCTGTGTGTTCAGAACGGACAGGAGGACCTGAATCTCGGCGTCCGCAGTCGTGGACGCGGTCGCGGTCACTGTGCGATCTCCCAGATGTGGCCGCCCGGATCCCTGAAGCTGGCCGTTCGTATCCCCCAGGGCCGGTCCATCGGGCCGTTCAGCAGCGTCACGCCGCGGGTGGTCAGCTCCTTGCACATCGCGTCCACGTCGTCCACGGGGAGGGTGAGCTGAAGGCGGGAGCCGGCGTCCGGGTCGGCGACGCGCGCGGGGTGGATCAGTTCATGTGCCGCGGTGGACCGCAGCAGGTTGATGAAGGTGTTCCCGAAGCCGAACACGGCCGAGCTGTCGTCCTCGTAGGTCACCGGCAGGCGGAACACGTCACGGTAGAACCGCTTCGTGGCCTCCAGGTCCTCTACGAACAGGGTGATGGCACTGATCTTTCCGGGCCACTTGGTTTCGCTTGTCGTCTGGGTCACGGCCACGAAGGATCTACCAGTGACCGCCCTCCTGCATAGGCGGCAGCCGGTGTCTCCTCGCGCGCAGGCCGGGGCCTGTCCTGTGAGGGACCGGTGGTACGGGCGGGCGACGCCGGGCATGGCGTGGCGGACGCCGTCGCCTTACGGGCGGCAGCCGCGGAGGGTCTTCCAGGTCTTCGTGCGGGCGAACCCCTGCTCGAACGGCACCACGGGGGTGCAGACACCGAGGGGTGTGCACGACACCGCGACGGGCCGCCTTCCGCGGCGGGGTGCCGTCGGCGCACTAGCCTGCGGGCATGGGACTCGGCCTGCTGTTCGCGCTGTGCGCCGCCGTCTTCATGGGAACGGCGACCGTGTTCCAGGCGCTCGGCGCGCGCCGCGTGGCGCCCGGAGGCGCCGGGGCGGCGGTGCGGGCCGCCTGGCAGTGGCCGTTCGTCGCGGGCGTCGCCCTCGACACCGCGGGCTTCGGCGCCGAACTGCTCTCCCTGCGCTCCGTGCCGCTCTTCCTGGTCGAGGCGGCGGTCGCCGGGGCGCTCGCGGTCACCGCGCTCGTCTCGGCGGTCGTGCTGCGCGTCCGGCTGCGACGGGCGGAGTGGGCCGCCGTCGCCGCGGTGTGCGGCGGGCTCGCTCTGATGGCGGTCGCGGCGGGCCGGGAGACCGGCGGGGACGGCGACGCCAGGATGCGGCTCGCGGTCCTGGTGGGGTCGGTCGGACTCGCCCTGGCCAGCCGGGCGCTGAGCCCGCGCCTGGGGGACATCCGCCACCGCGCGGCCGTACTGGGCGCCGTCGCGGGGGTCAGCTTCGGCGTGGTGGCCGTCGCGGCGCGGCTGCTGGCGGGCCTGTCCCTGCCCGGCCTGCTGGTCGATCCGGCCGTGTACGCCGTGATCGTTTCGGGGATCACCGGCTATCTGCTGCTGATCGAGGCGCTGCAGTCCGGGTCGGTCACCTCCGCCACCGCGGCGATGGTCACCGGAGAGACCGTCTGGCCCGCGCTGTTCGGCGTCGTCTGGCTGGGGGACACCACCCGCCACGGCCTCGCGCCGGTGGCGGTGGCCGGGTTCGCGGCGTCCATCGCGGGCGCCCTCGTGCTGGCCCGCTTCGGCGAGGCGGAGGACCGGACGCCCTAGGGGGTGTCTCGCCGGTCGGGCCGGATCAGGGGGGCGGCCGGGCGCGGCGAGCCCGGCATGATCGGCGAGACACCCCCTGGGGGCGCCCGAGGCCCGTGCTCACCGCGACGCCGCGGATCCGACTCCGCGCGCGTCTGCGATGATGGGCGCGGAACGGGCGACTCCTCGACGTCACCGGGGCGGATCCCGCCGGGGAGGAGGGACCTGTGGCCATGTCCGCCGGGGCGTCCCGGGGCGGTTCGGTGCCGTGCCGGGTCGTCGTGTGCCGTGACTGCCGCTGCGGCAGTCGGAAGGTGACCGGTGTCGACCACGCCGAACAGACCGCGCGTCTCGCGAGGGACGCCCCCGTCCGGATCACCGGCTGCCTCGACGTGTGCGACCAGGCGAACGTGATCGTCGTACAGCCCTCGGCCGAGGGGCGTGCCGCCGGTGGCCGGCCCGTCTGGCTCGGCCTGGTCAACGATTCCGCCGCGACCGAGGACGTCGCCGCCTGGGTACGGGCGGGCGGCCCGGGCCTCGCGGCGCTGCCGGACATCCTGGACCTCTACGTCTTCACCCCGCGGCGACGGACCCGGACTCCGCGCGGCGTCTGACCGCCGTGCGCGGTGCGGGCCGGGTCCCGGGTGCGGCGGCCGGTGGCCAGCGCCCGGTCGACGGCCGGGCCCGGCGCGGCGGGCCAGGCTGGTGAAGCCGTCGCCGGCGAGCGAGGAGCGCAGCGGGGAGCAGCCAGTCCCGGCAGCCGGTCCGGCTCCGGGCGGATCTCGAACTCGTCGTCGGAGGCGTGGACCACGACCCGCCCGAGAACGTCGGCCCACCACTGCCCCAAGGCCGCCGGGTCCACCGAGTGGACGGTCACCTGTTCCCGTTCCCAGGTCGTCCGCCGAGCCGGGACGGGCAGGGCGGCCGCCAACAGGAAACACGCTGGCGAGCGGTACCTGTTCATCGCGTGGAGCCCGGCTGCGGCGCCGTCGCCCACCGCCCCGCCCGGTACCCGCTGATGACGTACGCGGCCTCGTCGTCCAGGGCGTTCCGCTCCCAGTCCAGGGTGATGCGCACCGGGTGCCCGTCGGCCGCGTACTCGGCCTCCGCCGTGTCCGCCCCGTCCCGCCGGGCCTGTGCCAGCTCCGCCAGCAGCTCCCCGAGGGTGGGCACCGCCCCGGGGTTGTGCCGGGCCACGCGCCGCCCGCTGACGTCCAGGCCGGCCGCCGCCGTCACCGCGCCGTCGGTGACGGTCACCCGGAACGTCCCGATCAGCGGCCGCTCCCCTTGGGCCGACCGGAGGGTGTAGGTGTACGAGGAGGGTTCGTGCCACTCCGGCGAGGGCCGCGCCGGAGACGTACCGCCCCCGCAGGCGGCCGTCGCGCACATCAGCCCTCCGGTCAGCACGGGCGCGAACACGGTACGGATCCTGAGGCGTGCACGTGTCATGACGGCGAATCCCTTCGGCCCCTCGGACGGTTACCGCTACGACGCCGGCCGGCCGGCGAACGTTCGCCCCGGCCCCGCGCCCTGGCCGCCCGAACGAACCGGACCTTCTCCCACCTGGCGTGGGGGAGTCCCCCGGCACCTGACAGCCGGCCCGTGCCCGGCCGCCGGAGACGCCTGGCGGCCGGGCACGGACGCCCCACGACCGCTCAACGGCTGGACAGCGCACGGCCGTTGACGCCACATAGGCACTGGCCAACCTCTCGGGTGTCCCACGGCGGTCGTGACGACCCGTCAGCAGCGGCGCCACCAGTGCCGTGCCGGCCGACCGCCGGGCCACCCTGGACACGGCCCGGTTCACCCCCGTATCCGCCCGGTACGTCCGCGTCCACTGCCTGGAGCGTGCCACCGGCTGGGGCCACCCGCTGTACGAGGTGGGCGTCCACAGCGGCTGACGGTCACCCCGGCGGCGCCGGGCGGACGCCCGGGTGTCCGCCCCGGGCGGCTGTCCGCCGCCGGCGCCGTCGGGCCCGCGCGGCACAGCCCGCGCGCGGCGGTGGCGCACCGGCGGATCGCGACCCGTGAGCGACGCGCACCAATGTGCTAATAACACGCGCCTTGTGCGAATTTCCGGTCGTCTGATCTGATGCGCCATGCCCGGACAGGTGGATATTTCTACCTGGCGGAAGAGGTGGCGCGGCATGGCGAATTACCCTGGCGCACGGCACCGCCGGGCGTCGGTGTCCCCGAGGGGCTGGGAAGGGGAGAACGGTTGGCAGGGATCACGGTCGCACGATGGCTGGTCCGTTTCCGTGTGCGCAGGACCCGGGGGATCCGGCCCGTGCCACGCACTCCTTCGAGTGACCCGCTGGCCGCTCTGGTGAGGACCGCGCAGCGGCTCGACTACGGCGCCGGCCGCGCGGGGGAGGCACCGGGGGCCGATCGCAGGCTCTAGTGCCGCGGCACTGGCCGGCGTCCTCCGTGGGGGGCGGGCGGGAGGGCGCATAGTCCGCGTCCGCCGGGGTACGCGTCGAGGGTCGCACCGGGGAATCGATCTTGGCCCGGGCGGCCCCCACGACCGCCACGACCAGGGAATCCGCCATGGAGACACCCGCGAACGACCCCACCCCCACCCCGGCCCAGCAGGCGCTGGACGCGCTCGTCGTGAACACCGAGGACGAGTCGGCGCTGGACACCCTCGCGAGCAGCGAGGTGCTGGTCCCCGTCCCGGACGACGCCCTCGACGAGGAGGCCGCCGACCCCATGGCGGTGGCGCTGCCCGTGCTGGAGGAGCCGGACGGGCGCCCGGTGGTGCCCGTGTTCACCTCCGAACTGGAGATGGCCGAGCTGCTGCCGTTCGTCTCCCGCTACCGGCTCGTGCCGCTCGGCGCCCTCGCCTCGCAGTGGCCGTCCGACGAACTGTCCCTCACCATCGACGGCAGCTCCTCGCACGGCCTGACCCTCACCTCGGACGGCGTCCGCACCCTGCTGGCCCGCCCGGAAGGCTGAGCCCGGGCGTTCACCTCGGGTGAACGCCCACGTCGTGCGGGGTTCGCCGGGCCGACGCGCGCCGAGGTCGGCCGGAAATGTGCCCCGCGCCGGGGTGGTCACGCCCCGCGCGATGGGAAGACCCCAGCGGAAGGATCCGCAGCGAACGTCGGGGGTCGTCTTGAGGGTCGTCCTGCTCGGCACCGCGGCCGGTGGCGGCTTCCCGCGGTGGGACTGCGGCTGCGCGCCGTGCGCCGCCGCCCGCGACGGCAAGCTGCCCTCCCGTACCCAGGAGGCGGCCGCCGTCACCGGCAACCAGCGGGACTGGTGGCTGCTCAACGCCTCGCCGGACATCCGGGCCCAGCTCACCGCCGCCTCCGCGCTGTGGCCGCGCCCGGGACCCCTGCCCACCCCGGTGCGGGGCGTGCTGCTCACGGACGCCGAACCGGAGCACGTGACCGGCCTGACCGAGCTGCGCGGAGGGCCGGGGCTGAAGGTGTACGCCGCGCCGCCGGTCCTCGCCGCGCTGGCACCGGCGCGCGACATGGTCGAGCGGTACGCCCCGTGGGAGTGGTACGACAGCCTTCCCGCCGGCGGTTTCGTGCTCTCCGGCGGCCTGGTGGTCACCGCCCATCCCGTCGGCTCCTCGGCGCCGGCGTACCTGCCGCGGCGGGCGGCCGACGCCTGCTGGGTGACGGCGTACCGCATCGAGGACCTGGCCACCGGCGGTGTACTCGTCTACGCGCCCCGGGTGGCCGCCCGGGACGCGGAGCTGGCGGAGCTGGTGGCGGGCGCCGACTGCGCCGTACTCGACGGCGAGCTGGTCGCGACGGCCTCCGCTCCGCCGCCGGCGGCCTCCCCGCCCCTGCCGGGGCCCCGGCGCATCTGCACCCGCCTCGACCACGCGGGCGACCTGCTCGACCCCTCCTCGGGGGCCCGCGCGCAGGCCGCCGAGGCGGGCGTGGAGATCCTCGCGGACGGGGCGGAGTTCGTCCTGTGACGCCCCCGCCCCGCCCCGGGGAACCGGGGCGCCGTCACCCGGTGGTGAGTTCCAGGAGCCGGTCGCCGGCGGTGACGCTGCCCGCGTCGGCGAGGCGGCGCAGCTCGTCCAGGTCGCCCCGCTCGGTGGCCGCCTCGACCAGCTGGTCGGTCGCGGTGCTGCTGCCCCGGTCGGCGAGGCGGCGCAGCTCGGCCAGGTCGCCCCGTTCGGCGGCGAGCTCCACCAGCTCGTCGATCGCGTCGGGGTCGCCGCTGTCGGCCCGCTCCTTCAGTACGGTCAGCGCGGTCGGGTCGGAGTCGGTCATGTTCGGCACCTCTCGTGGTCGGTGGCCCGGTCTGGGCGGCTTTCCCGGGACCTGTCGTCCGTCACGAGCGGGTACCCCGGCGGATGGCCCGCCATCAGGGCGAACCGATCAGCCGTCCAGCATCCGCGCCAGCGCCGCCCGCTGAAGAGGCAGCACCTCGGCGTGCAGGGCGCGGCCCTTGCCGGTCAGGGCGACCCACACGCCCCGCCGGTCCTCGGCACAGACGGTGCGCTCGACCAGGCCGTCCTTCTCCAGGCGGCCGATGAGGCGGGACAGGGCGCTCTGGCTGAGGTGCACCCGGCCGACGAGGTTCTGCACGCGGCAGTGGTCGCCCTCCTCCGGCGCCGCGGTGGCGAGGAGGTCCAGCACCTCGAAGTCGCTCGCACCGAGCCCGTGCGGATGGAGCACGCGGTCGATCTCGCACATCGTGCGCGCGCGCACCGACAGGATGTCCCGCCACCGCTGCTCCAGACCGGTGCCGGTCGTGTTCGCCGCCATGTCCGCACGGTAACACCGATCCCGGCGTCTGTTGAGCGTGCAACTAGTGCATGTGCACCGGTGCGCGCGGCCGCGGCGCCGCGGGACCTCAGCCGGCCCGGTCCCGGGCCGATCAGGGTGCCGTCCGCGTCCGGCACCTCGGCGACCAGCTCGGCCACGACGGCCGGGCGCTGCCGGCGATGGCGTGGTCGGCCACCGCTGAGGGAGCCGGGGCGCGGCGGGGACCGAGCGCGCACCCCGCCGCGCCGGGCCCGGCTCACGGATCACGGAGGCCCGGCCGGGCCTCCGTGATCCGTTCGTTCCTGGCGCTCTTCCTCCCTCGCGCTCTTCCTCCCTCCGCCTGACGTCCGTCCGTTCCGCCGTCCTTGAGCGACACTGAGTCGAAGGATCGTTCGATTTTGGTCAAGTCCGCCGTCTGTGCGGGGTGCGGCGGCTTGCCCGGCGCCCCGGAGAAAAAGCGCCACGGACAGGGCCCGGACGAGGGGGACGCGATGCTGAGGACTCCCGCCCACGACACCCGTCTGCGCATCCTGGAGTGGCTGAAGGATCCGGTCGCCCATTTCCCCCACCGGCGGCACACCGACCTGGTGGCCGACGGGGTCTGCGCCGAGGCCGTCGCCGAGAAGCCCGGCGTCCACCGTTCGGTCGCCCGTACCCACCTCACCCTCCTCGCCGACCTCGGCATGCTGCGCGCCGAGCGCGTCCGGCGCCGCACGTACTACCGCCGCGACGAGGCGCGGATCGCCGAGGTGGCCCGGCTGTTCGAGAAGGGCAGGTAGGGGGCGCGGGGCGCCGCTCGCGAGTGACGGGCGCGCGCGGCGGGGTTACCCTGGCGGCCGGCCGCGTTTCCGCGCGGCGCGGCGGTGGGACCCGCCGTACCCGAACCGCGGCACCGGTGCCGCCAACGGTCCCTGCTCGTGGAACCAGGAGCCCGCCCGCCGGGCCCGGCGAGTAGGAGACGCACGGCCATGACCGCCCCCGACACCGAGAGCACCCCCCTGCACGCGCATCCCCCACGGCACTCGGCCCGGCACGACCGGCTGCCCGTCGTCGCGGCGGTCGCCCTGGGCGGCGCGACCGGCGCCACGGCCCGGTACGCGGCCTCCTTGTGGTGGCCCGCGCAGCCGGCCGGTTTCCCCTGGCCGACCTTCTGGGTCAACGTGGCCGGCTGTGCCGTGATCGGCGCGTTCATGGTGCTGGTCAGCCAGGCGCGGGCCGCCCACCGCCTGGTCCGGCCGTTCTTCGGCACGGGAGTGCTCGGCGGCTTCACCACCTTCTCGACGTACGCGGTCGACGTCCTGCGGCTGGTCGACGCGGGCCACCCGCGCACCGCCCTGGCCTGCCTGGCCGCGACCGTCCTGGCGGCGCTCGGCGCGGTGTGGGGCGGGGCGGCGGCGACCCGCCGTCTCCTGGCGTGGAGGCGGCGATGACCCGGCCGCCCCGCGCCGCCCCGCGCGGGACCGTCCCCGCCGTGCTCGGGAAGTGAGAGGACCTCGTGAACTGGCTTCTCGTGATCGCGGGTGCCATGGTCGGCGCCCCGCTCCGCTACCTCACCGACCGGGCGGTCCGCTCCCGGCACGACTCCGCCTTTCCGTGGGGGACCTTCGCCGTCAACGTGACCGGCTGCGCGGCGCTCGGCCTGCTGACCGGCGCGGCGGCCGCCGGCGCCGCGAGCTCCCCGTGGCAGCTGCTGCTCGGCACCGGCCTGTGCGGGGCCTTCACCACGTACTCGACCTTCTCGTACGAGACCCTGCGGCTGGCCGGGACGGGGGCCGGGCGGCTCGCCGTCCTGAACGTCGTCGGGAGCGTGGGGGCGGGTCTCGGCGCGGCCTTCGCGGGGGTGTCGATCGCCGAGGCCCTGTGGTCGTAGCGACCCCGAGCCCTGTGGTCGTGGGGGCCCGACTCTTGTGGTCGCAGCGGCCCCGGGCCTCGTCGTCGCAGCGGCTCCGCGCGGCCTCAGCCCCCGGCGCGCAGCGGCTCCCCGACACTCCTGAGGTGGCGCAGCGCCTCCCGGTGCGAGGCGAGCAGCCCGGTGCGGTGGTAGGGGACGCCCAGCTCGGCGCAGTAGCGCTCGGTGATGACCTGCGCCCGGGCGAGCGCGGGCGTCGGCATGCTGGGGAAGAGGTGGTGCTCGATCTGGTAGTTGAGCCCGCCCATGAACACGTCGACGAGCGGGCCTCCCGTGACGTCGCGCGAGGTGAGGACCTGCCGGCGCAGGAAGTCCAGCCGCGTCCCCTCCTCGATCATCGGCATCCCCTTGTGGTTCGGGGCGAACACCGAGCCGAGGTAGATCCCGAACAGTCCCTGGTGGACGGCGACGAAGGCCAGCGCCTTGGCGGGGGAGAGGACGGTGAACAGCGCGCCGAAATACACCACGAAATGGACCACGAGCAGTGTGCCCTCCAGGACCGGCCGTTTCATGGACGGTTTCCGCAGTGCCCGGAAACTGCTGAGACTCAGGTTCAGCCCTTCCAGCGCCAGCAGCGGGAAGAAGAGTGCGGACTGGTGCTTGCCGACGAAACGGGGAAGTCCCTTCGCCTTCCGCGCCTGCCGCCGCGACCACACCAGAATGTCGGGGGCGACGTCCGGGTCCTTCCCCTCGTGATTGGGATGCGCGTGGTGCCGGGTGTGCTTGTTCGTCCACCAGCCGTAGCTCATGCCCAGCAGCAGGTCGGCGACCAGCAGACCGCCGGCCTCGCTGGGCCGCCGGCGGGTGAAGACCTGCCGGTGGGCGAGGTCGTGGGCGGCCAGACCGAGCTGGCCGAAGACCACCGCCAGCGCGGCGGCGACGATCAGCTGGCTCCAGCTGTCACCCAGCGCGAGGAACGCTCCGGCGCCGGCCGTGAGGGCCAGGGCCACCGCCGCGAAACGCACCGTGTAGTACCCGGGCCGACGGCGCAGCAGTCCGGCTTCGGTCATGCGGCGGGACAATTCCGCGAAGTCACTTCCCCTTTGTCGGCCGCCCTTTTCACCGGGTGTTTCACCGGGTGTTTCACCGGGTGTTTCGGGGGGAGCTTCGCCGGGTGTCCTGCCGGGTGTTTCGCCAGAGGTTTCATCGGGTGTGGAGCGCGTGACGGGAGCCCCTGTGAGCACCGTGGTATGGGTCATGCGCCTCAGTATGGGAAGGTGCCCGCGGTGGCAGAATGCCGTCCGCCCCCGGAAGGGGGTGTAGGTAGCACCCCCGCAGGAGCGGGGGGTTTCCGCACGTCAGCCCGCTGGGCGGGCCCTCTCGCCGGCCTGCCCGGTCTCCGCCGCCGGCCTCACCCGCTCCGCCGGTCTCCGTCCCCGCTCTCCCACCCCGCCCGTCCGGCCGCCGGCCGGGCCCGGCTTGACAGGTGTCCCGGTCGCTCGGACCGTCACACCCCGACCGTCGAGGACCTCACCGGCCGCGGACGCCCAGGTCACCGTCGACGGCTGCGGCGCCCCCCTGTCCGCCGTCTCCCCGCACGGTCTCGCCCGCGCCGCCGCGCGGATCGTCACCGCCGGGCCCGGCACCCCCGAGGCGCGCGCGTCGCCGACGCGATGCGCGAGCACGCCGAGATGGCCTCCGGGTCGGGCCGGGACGTGGCCGCGCCGACGCGGGCCGTGCCGGGGCTGCTCGCCGAGGACGGCGCCGAGGCAGGTGGCCGCGCGGCCGGACGGGCGGGCGATCGCTGTGAAGATCGCCGACGGCGCGCACCGGGCCCGCGTCCCGGTCGCCGCCGCCGCGCCGGCCCGCGCCGGGGTCGCACCCGACCTGCTCACCGCGTTCGCGGGCGAGCCCGTGCTGGGCGGCGGCCGTCCGGTCGGAGGCGTCGGGCCGGTGCGCCCCCTCGCCGCGCTGCCGCCGGCGTCGTACGCCGGAGCCGGCTCCCGCACGTCCGCGCCGGAGCGACTCGTGCACGTCCGCGCCCGAGCAGCCCCCGTACACGGCGGCACCGGCCGGGGCGTCGCCGAACTCGTGCCGGAGAAAGACCTGGTGCCGACCGTGCGGCTCACCGCGCTGCTGCGCCCGGTGGGGGCGTCGCCGCCCTGGACCGTTGCCCGACGCTCACCGGACGGTCGGTGTTCTGATCACGCGGAGGTCATGCGCAGGCAAACCAACCGAGGGTGGCGCGTAGCTTTCCCGCCACCCGGCGTTGACACGCTGACGGAGTGTTGGCCATGGCTTCCTCCGTCGATCTCCGCCGCTGCCAGTTGCTCGGTCTGGCCGGTACCGCCTTCCTCGCGTTGGGCGGTGAGACGGCCGGAGCCCTCCCGGTCCGGGAACTGCTGTCGCCCTCCTCGGCCGGCGCCGCGCTCGGACTCGTCGGCGTCTACTTCGGCGTCGTGCTGCTGATAGCGGCCTGGGTACTGCTCGGCCGGCTGCTGCGCGGCCCCGAACCCCCCACGCCCCGCTCCCTGCTGCTGGTCCTCGCCGTCTGGGCGGCCCCGCTGCTGCTCGCCCCGCCGCTGTTCAGCCGGGACGTCTACAGCTATCTCGCACAGGGCGCCATGGTCGACGCGCGGATCGACGTGTACGCGTACGGCCCGTCCCGGCTCGGCGGCCCGCTCGCCGAGGAGGTCTCCCCGGTGTGGCAGCACACGGCCGCCCCGTACGGCCCGGTGTTCCTCGCCGCCGCCTCGGCACTGTCCGGGCTGACCCGGGGCGAACTCCCCGCCGGTCTCATGGGCATGCGGCTGCTGGCGCTGCTGGGCGTGGCCCTGATGGCGGCCGCGCTGCCCCGCCTCGCCCGGCACAGCGGCGCCGATCCGGCCGCCGCGCTGTGGCTGGGCGCCCTCAACCCGCTGGTGCTGCTGCACCTGGTGGCCGGCGCGCACAACGACGCCATGATGCTCGGCCTGCTCGGGGTGGGCCTGGTCGCCGCGCTGGGCCGCCGGCCGATCCTCGGCGCGGTCCTCGTCACGCTCGCCGCGCTGGTCAAGGCGCCCGCCGTGCTGGGCCTGGCCGCGATCGTGGTGCTCCAGATGCGGGCCGGCCGCGGCGCCGTGCGGGCGATGCTGACGACCGCCGCCGCGGCGGCCGCCACGACGGTCGCCGCGACCGCCGCCGCCGGCACGGGATACGGCTGGATCGCCGCCCTGAACACCCCCGTCTCGCCGCACAACTGGGCCCTCACCAGCCTGCTCGGCCGCGCCACCGCCGCCCTGCTGGAGCGGCTCGGCAGCGACCTGGCTCCGCTCGCCGTCCCGGTCTGGCACACGATCGGCCTGGTGATCACCGCCGTCGCGCTGCTCTTCATATGGGTGCGGCTGCGCCCGCGCCCGGTGTACGCCCTCGGCCTCAGCCTGGCCGCGGTGGCCGCCTTCGGCCCGGCCATCCGGCCCTGGTACGCGTTGTGGGGGCTGTTCCTCATCGCGGCCGCCGCGCCCACCACCTCGGTGCGGCACCGGGTGGCGGCGGTCACCGGGGTGCTCGCGCTGGGCGTCCTGCCCAGCGGCGGCCCGGCCGACCTCGGGCAGCTGCTGCTGGCCGTCTCCGGCGGCGTGCTCGCCGTGGTCGTGCTGTGGCAGGCCCACCAGGCCGCGCAGGCACCGGTGCTGGGGCGGACGGCATGAGGGCACCCCGCACCGGCCGCGGGCGGCTGCTGCTCGTCGCGGCGCTGGTGGCCGCCGTGACCGTCTTCACCGCTACGGTCCCGCTCCTGCGCGACTGGTTCGACCTGCGGGTCTACCACGGCACCATCCACAGCTGGATCCACGACGGCGGCCGGATCTACGACTACCGGGTGCCGGGCACGATGTACGGCTTCACCTACCCGCCGTTCGCCGCCGTCGCCATGCTGCCCATGGCCCTGGTCGGGATGGGCACCGCGATCGTGCTCGCGCTGCTGCTCAACCTGGCGGCCCTGGCGGTGTCGATGCGGGTGCTGACCGGCCGGGCCTGGCGCCGCCACGGCTGGTACGGCTGTGCCCTGGCGGCCTGCGCCCTCGCCCTGTTCGAGCCGCTGCGCGACACCCTCAGTTTCGGGCAGGTCAACGTCCTGCTGCTGGCCCTGGTCCTGGTGGACGCCTGGCTGCTCGCCACCGGCCGGGGCCGCTGGGCCGGCGTCGGCATCGGCCTCGCGGCGGCCATCAAGCTCACGCCCGCCCTCTTCATCGGCCTGCTGCTGCTCGCCCGGCGCCGGCGGGCCGCGACCGTCGCGACGGGCGTGGCCGCCGCGGCGACGGGGCTGGCGGCCGCGGTGGCGCCGGAGGCGTCGCGCTTCTACTGGACCCACGCCCTGTGGGACACCACCCGGGTGGGCCGGCTGGACTACGTCTCCAACCAGTCGCTGCAGGGTGTCCTGGCCCGGCTCGGCGTGGACAGCCGCGCGGTCTGGGCGGTGTCGGTGCTGCTGGTGCTGGGCGTGTGGGCCTGGCGTGCCCGCCGGGCGGTGGCGGCCGGCGACTGGTACGCCGCGTTCGCCCTGACCGGCCTGACGGCGTGCCTGGTCAGCCCGATCACCTGGGTGCACCACCTGGTCTGGCTGCTGCCGGCCTTCGTGCTGCTGGTCCGCGCCGGGCAGCCCCGCCTCGCGGCCGTGCTGTACGCGGTGCTGTGCACCAGCGTGGTGTGGCTCTGGTTCGACGACGCCTCCGGCGTCGACGGCTTCCTCGGCAGCAACACGTACGCCTGGATCACCCTCGGGCTGCTGCTCGGGACGCCGGCCGGTCAGTCCTCGACGTGGAAGACCCTCAGCCGCAGGACCAGCGTGACGGTCGCCGCGCCCAGACCGGCGGCGACCACGATCACCGCGGTCTCCGGCCAGCCGGTCCCGGGCTCGGGCGCGGCCGCCGCGGCCGCCGGGACGGGCACGGCCCCGGGGCCGGGGCGGGGCCTGCCGCGCAGGGCGTCCAGCGAGCCGACCGGGTCGACCCGGCCGGCCGCGCCGAAGCCCCAGTCCAGCAGCGACCGGGCCTCCTCGTAGACGTCGAACGGCCCGTCCGACTGCGGGTTCATCACCGACACCACCAGGGTGCGCCCGTCGCGCCGGGCGGCGGCGATGAGGGTGTGCCCGGCCTCGCTGGTGTAGCCGTTCTTGACGCCGATCAGGCCCGGGTACCGCGCGACGCCGTCGTCGCCGGTCAGCAGCCGGTTGGTGTTGCGGATGTCGTACTCCCAGCCGTCGCCCGTGGGGAACTTGGCCTCCGGGGTGCCGCAGTACCGGGCGAACTCCGCGTTGCGCAGCCCCTCCCGGCCGAAGACGGCCAGGTCGTACGCCGACGACACCTGCCCCTGCGCGTCGTACCCGTCGGGCGACACGACCCGGGTGTCGCGGGCGCCGAGGGCGCGGGCCTTGGCCTCCATCTGCCGGGCGGTGACGCGCCAGCCGCCGTTGAGCCGCGCCAGCACGCGCACGGCGTCGTTGCCCGAGCTGAGGAACACCCCGCGCCACAGGTCCGCGACGCGGTACGCGTGCCCCTCGCTGACGCCGACCAGGCTGCTGCCCTCGCCGACCTCCGCCAGTTCGCCGTAGGTCACCCGGTGCTGGATGCCGCCGGGCAGCACGGGCAGCACGGTGAGGGCGAACAGGGCCTTGAGGGTGCTGGCGGGCGGCAGCCCGCGGTGCGCGTCCCGCGCGGCGAGCACCTCGCCGGTGCGGGCGTCGGCCACCAGCCACGCCAGGGCGGAGACGTCCGGAACCCCTGGCGTGCCGGGGTGCGGCCGCACCTGGGTGCCGGCGCGGTACAGCACGGCCGGCACCGGTGCCGTCCCGCGGGGCCCGCCCGGCGTTCCGGGGTCGGCCCCGTTCGGGGCGGCCGCCGCGACGGGCGCGAGGGCCAGGGCGCCGGCCAGGCAGAGGCCACTGGTCGACACGGCCACCCGGAAAAAAGATCCGATCGTCATACGATCAACCTAGGAAGGGGTCGGTCTCGACGCTCGCCGTCTGGGCCGAGCGGGCCGCGCGTACACCCGGATGCCGCACGGGCACCGTGTGTCCCACGCGGCGCGCGCCGCCCTGCGGGCGACGGCGGGAAGGCCCGGCCGGCCGGCGCACCCCAAGTACGGCGGTTTTGTCATACCGGGTGGCCATGCCGCGGAAGCCCTTGATCCGGTTGAAGCAGCGTTCGATTCCAGCGCGCGGCTCACCAAGTCCCGCCGGAGCACGGTCCGATCGGCCTCGGATCCAGTCCTGCCGACCGGACACGGGCGGTCGGTGACGGCTTCGACAGGGCGCGTGGCGGAGGGCGCGAGGTCGGTTCGCCGACGGGAGGGCGTGTTCGCCGGGCGTGCCGATGCCCGGCGTGCACGCGTCCCGGTGATGCCATAGGCCGATCGGGAGCACCCGCTCGTCCGGCGCGGTGTCGACGTGGGGGCACGGGGCACGGGATGATCGCAACGCGTGGGTGCGCCGACGGGGCGAGCCGGGCGCGGGGGACGACGGAAGGCCGAGGATGGCGGAGCGACGGTTACCGGACACGGAGACGATCGCGGCGGTGCTCGCCGCGCGGCCGGGCGCGGCCGGAGCCCCGCGGGTGCGCCATGTGCGGGACCTCTCCCCCGGGCTGGGGCAGTCCGCGGTGCTCGGCGTGACCGCCGAGCCCGGCGGGGCGGCGGAGCCGGAGCGGTGGATCGTCAAGATCCCCGGGTTCGGTCACCGTTCGGGCCTCGACTCCCGGGACCCGTCGCTGGAGCACCGCGAGGCGCTCTTCCTCGGCGGCGCCCCGGGCTGCTGCCGCCCGGCATCGGCGTGCCCGCCGACACCGCCGTCGTCCAGCACGACGGCGCCGTGTGGATCGTGATGCGGGACGTGGGCGCCGCGCTGCGCCGCCGGTGGACGCCGCCCGCCGCGCTCGCGGCGGCGCGGCACCTGGCCTCGCTGTACACGCTGGGGGCGGCTCCC
This sequence comes from Streptomyces cinereospinus, assembly GCF_042430725.1. Taxonomy (NCBI): domain Bacteria; kingdom Bacillati; phylum Actinomycetota; class Actinomycetes; order Kitasatosporales; family Streptomycetaceae; genus Streptomyces; species Streptomyces cinereospinus. The sequence continues at coordinate 47,294 of NZ_JBHMCY010000042.1, forward strand.
GGCGTACTGGAGACGCGGTGGCTGGAGCACGACGGGGGATCGGCCTACGCCCACCACGCCACGGCGGGGCACGGCAACCTCGACGGCCTGGCGGGCGACACCCGGCCGGCCGGCGTCTTCACCTCCGGGCAGGTCGCCGCCCTGCACACCGCCCTCGACTCCGCCGACGCGGTCGCCGCCCTGGCGCGCCGGCTGCCCCAGACCCTGGTGCACGGCGACTTCCACTCCCGCAACGCGGGCATGGCCGAGGACGGGACGCTGACGCTGATCGACTGGGAACACGTGGGCGCCGGCCCGATCGGCTACGACCTGGGCACCTTCGCGTCGCTCTACCGGGTCTTCGGCGGTGCGGGGGACCTCGACGAGACCGAGTTGCTGCGGACGTACAGCGCCGCCCTCGGCCGCAGCACCGGTACCGATGTCACCGACGAAGCCGCCCTGGGATTCGCCACCGTCCACCTCACCTGGGGTCTGCACCTGCGGCTGGGGCCCGGCCTCACCGCGGTCCGGGAAGGATTCCACGGGGACCGGCCGCAGGACATCGCCCCCCATGTGGACGACATCCGGACCGGCTGCCTGCGCGCCCTGTTCTGGGCCCCCGCGGTCCAGGCGGCCATGTCTGGCCGCTGACCCTGACCACGCCCCGCCGTCCGGGCCGATCTGCATCCTGCGTCTCGCAGGTGTCGGACGGCACCTTGCGGGTGCCCGGTAGGGACCGGCGACAGACGGGCCGCGCATCCGCGCCCGGATCGGCGTCGTACCGCAGGACGACACCCTGGACCGCGAACCCGACGGTCCGGGAGAACCTGCTCGTGTACGGCCGGTACTTCGGCCTGCCCCGGCAGCCCAAGCGCGAGCGCGCGGACCGGCCGCTGGCCTTCGCACCGTGGGAGGACCGGGCCGACACCCGCGTGGACGCCCTGTCCGGCGGTATGCGGCGCCGCCCGACCACCGCCCGTTCGGTGATCAGCGAACCGGACGTCCTTGTCCCCGACGAGCCCACCACCGGGCCCGACCCCCAAGCCAGGCACGCGCTGTGGGAGCGGCTGTACGAGCTCAAGGAGCGCGGTGTCACCCTCACAGGACACTAGCCGGCCGGCAGCGTCGGCCGGATGCGGCGCAGGAAGCCGGCGTTGTCCGGGGTCTGCCGCATCCGCGCCAGCAGCGTCTCCAGGCCGGCCTCGCCGTTCCGGGTCCGCAGCGCCCGCCGCAGCCCTCGCACGACGGTCAACTCGGCCGGGGAGAGGAGTAGTTCCTCGCGGCGGGTGCCGGAGCCGGTGAGGTCGAAGGCCGGGAACACCCGGCGCGCGGCGAGTTCGCGGTCCAGCCGGACCTCCATGTTGCCGGTGCTTTTGAGCTCCTCGAAGAAGAAGTCGTCGGCGCGGGACCCGGTCTCGACCAGGGCGGTGGCCAGGACGGTCAGCGAACCGCCCTCCTCGGCCGACCGCGCGGCACCGAAGAACCGCTTGGGACCGTGCAGCGCGGCCGCGTCCACCCCGCCGGACAGGGTGCGGCCGCCGGGGCCCGCCGCGTTGTTGTGCGCCCGGCACAGCCGGGTCAGCGAGTCGAGCAGGATCACCACGTCCTCACCGGCCTCGACGAGCCGCTTGGCCCGCTCGACGACCAGCTCGGCGAGCGCGATGTGCTGCTGGGGCGTCCGGTCGAAGGCCGAGGCGTAGACCTCGCCCCGCACCGAGCGCCGCATGTCGGTGACCTCTTCCGGGCGCTCGTCGAGCAGCACGACCATCAGCCGGCACTCGGGGTGGTTGCCGGCCACGGCGGCCGCGAGCTGCTGGATCAGCACGGTCTTGCCGGTCTTGGGCGGGGCCACGATCAGCCCGCGCTGGCCCTTTCCGACGGGGCAGAACAGATCGGCCAGGCGCCCGGCCAGCCCGGCCGCCGGGTGCTCAAGACGGAGCCGCTCGCGGGGATGGAGGGGCGTGAGGTCGGCGAAGCGGCGCCGGGGCCGGAGCCGGCCGGGCGCGAGGCCGTTCACGCGCTCCACCTCGGTCAGGGCGTGCCGCGGGCCGCGTACCGCGTCGACGACGTCGCCCTTGCGCAGCCCGTACCGGCGGATCAGGGCGGCCGGGAACCGGGGGTCGGCGGGTGAGGGCACGCAGTCGAGGGCGCGCAGGTGTCCCTCGCCGCCCGCGTCGACGTCGAGGACGCCGGAGACGGCCCGGAGGGCCGGAGCCTGCTGCTGCGCGTGGGGGAGTTCCAGTGCGGTGGTCATGGTGGTCGGTCCTTTCACGGACGCGGAAGCCCGGCCTGCGGCGCAGGCGGGCGGGAGGAAGCAGGGGGAAACAGCCGCAGAGGGAGGCGAACGCATGCGCCTCGGGGCGGCGGGAACAGCGCGCCACGGCGACGGTCGTGCGCGTCCGGGGACGAGGACCGTGCACGAGGAGCTGCCCGGAAGCCACCGCACCGGCCGGAAGAACGGCGGGTGTCCGGCGGACTGAGGAAGGAACTGGCACCGGCGCCCCTACCGGGCGTACACGGGTGCTGACCGCACAATACCACCGGACGGGGAGGTCCTGCTGTGACGTACGCCTCACCCCTTGGTGACGCCCGCTCGCCCACGCCCGCGCGCGGCCGGCCCTCGCCGCCCCGCCCCGCCGCCCGGCGGGGCTAAGCTGAGGTCGATGTTCAGCCCCCAAGGCCCCAGCCTGCGTGAACTCGCCGTCCAGGCGCTGTCGTCGGTCGAGCGCGGCTACGACCTGCTCGCCCCCAAGTTCGACCACACCCCCTTCCGGACGCCGGACTCGGTGCTCGACGCCGTCACCGCGGCGCTGCGCCGGATCGGGCCGTTCCGGGACGGTCTCGACGTCTGCTGCGGCACCGGCGCGGGCGTCGGCGTGCTGCGCCAGGTGTGCGAGGGCGGTGTCACGGGCGTCGACTTCAGCGCGGGCATGCTCGCGGTCGCACGGGAGCACGTCCGGCCCGGCCCGCCCCGGGTGGCGTGGGTGCGCGCGGACGCCCGGGCCCTGCCGTTCCGTCCCGTGTTCGACCTCGCGGTGAGCCTCGGGGCGTTCGGGCACTTCCTCCCGCGGGAACTGCCCGGGCTGTTCGCGCAGGTGCACTCCGTCCTGCGGCCGGGCGGGTGCTTCGCGTTCCCGGTGGTGGCCCCGCCCCGGACCGGCTCCCCGCTGTCCTGCCTGCTGCTGGGCTTCGACCTGGTGATGCGGGTGCGCAACGCCGTGTGGCGGCCGCCGTTCGTCATGTACTACCGGGCCGTGCGGTTCGGCGACCTGCTGCGGGCGCTGGAGGGCGCCGGGTTCCGGGTGGAACTGCACCCGCTGCCCGAGTTCGGGCGGCGGCGGGACGGAAGCCCGCGGGTGCGGATGGCGGTGGCCCGGCGCCGTCCGTAGCAGGTGCCCCGGGCCCGGCCCACGAGGTCGCCCGCTGCCCCCGGCCTCGTCGCGAACGCCGGTCAGACCGCCGCCGGGAGGGTGAACTCGTAGACCAGCGCGTCCCGTCGGGCGTCCACGACGAGGTCGGTGACCTCCAGCGGCCGCTCGTACTGGTCGTGCACCAGACGGGTCACCCGCACCGAGGGGCTGTCGGCGAGGCGGGTGATGGCGTCGCGGTGGTGGAGGGTCAGGCCCGCCTTGCGCATCCAGTCGTAGGCGCGGCGCAGCTGCGCCGAGGCGGTGCCGTCGGCGCGGTAGCGATAGCGGGCCAGCTCCTCGACCTCGGCGAGGGCCACGGCCGAGAAGGAGGTGACGGCCCTGCGCAGGCCGTGGCCGTCGGCGGCGGCGGACTCGAAGCGGTGCACCAGGGTGGGCTGGTGCGGGGCGAGTCCGAGGGCCGCCGCGTGGTCCGGCGGGGGAGTCTCCCAGGTGACGGTGGCCCGGTCGGCGGCGCGCGGGGCGGCGGCGCGCAGGGCGCCGACCGGGAAGACCGGCGAGGCCGGGTGCTCCAGCGGCGGCCCGGGCAGGGTGGCGTGGCTGCCGCGCCGGTCGGTGGCGATCAGGCCGTCCCGGCGCAGCACCTCCAGCGCCTGCCGCACGGTCTCCCGGCTGACCCCGAAATGGCCGGCCAGCCGCCGCTCGGCCGGCAGCCGGGTGCCGGGCGGGATCGTGCCGTCGCGCAGCTCGCCGAGCAACTGCGTCGCGACCCGCCAGTACAAGGGCCTCTCGCCGGTGAGCGCGAGGTCGTGCGGGCGGTCGTGCGGGTGGTCGCCGGGATCGCCGTGCGGGTGGTCGTGCGGGGTGGTGCGGGCCATGCCGCGCCCTCCTGTTGGTGACGGTCCGTAGTCGAGCGGGTTCGTTGCGCCACCAGATCTAACAGCGGGCCGGACCACCAGGGAAGAGCGGCCCGGCGGTTCGGCCGAAACAGACCGGGCGGGGCGCCCGCCGCGGCAGGCGGGCCGGACCGTCAGAGAGCGTCGTAGAGCGCGCCGACCAGGGCCGTCTTGCGGGGGTCGTCGGCGATGTGCGGCCCCATGCGGTTCATCACATACCCGAGTGACACACCCGCCTCCGGATCCGCCAGCCCGCAGGAGCCGCCGAACCCGTCGTGCCCGCAGGCCCGGGGGTTGGGCCCGTACGAGCCCTGCGGCCCGCTCAGCCACAGGCCGAGGCCGGCTTCCGTCTCGCCCTCGAACCCGGCGCCCAGCACCAGGTCCCGGCAACTGCCCTGCCCCTCCCGCACCCGCTCGGCCGCCTCCGGCGACAGGACGCGCCGGCCGTCGAACCGCCCCCGGCCCGCGACGACGCCGTACAGGGCGGCCACCGCCCGCGCGGTGCCGTGGCCGTTGGCCGCGGGGATCTCGGCGGCCCGCCAGGCGGGCGTGTCGGCCTCGGCGGCGCCCACCGCGGGGTTGGCCAGCGCGGCGACCGCGACGGGTGGCAACTGGCCGAAGTCCGCCGCCCGCCCGGTGCCCGGCTCGGCCCGCCGGTGCGTCAGCCGCGCCGCCCGCCCGGCGTCCCGCTCCGGCAGCCGGGAGCGCCAGCCGAGCAGCAGCCCGGCGTCCACGAGGATGCGGACGAGCTCCTCGGTGTCCTCCGGGCGGCTGCCCAGCAGCTGGGCGATGAGCGCCGGTGTCGAGCGGTCGCCGAGGACCGCGGCGGCGCGCGCCACGGACAGCAGCTCGGCGTCCCACCGGTACAGGCCGGCCAGCACGGCCTGGGCGTAGGCGACCCCGACCACGGGTCCGTCCCGGTCCGCGTCCTCGTCGGCGGACACGGCGCCCGCCCGGTCGTCGAGCGCCGCGTGCAGCAGCATCGGGTTCCCGCCGGTGAGCCGGTGGTATCCCTGCGCGACCGGCGCGGGTTCCGGGACGCTCGTCTCCTTGGCGAGCAGGGTGGTGATGTCCTCGACCGACAGCGGGGCCAGCCGGATCTGCGTGTACGGATGACGGGTCAGTTCGGCCCGGAACTCGGGCAGCGTGGGCTTGCCGCGGTGCCACTCGTTGAGGACGATCAGCAGCCGCGCGCTGACCATGCGGCGCTGCAGTGACAGCAGCAGCCGCAGCGACGGCGCGTCGGCGAACTGCACGTCGTCCACGGCGAGTACCAGCGGCTGGTCCGCGCACCCGTCCAGGAGCAGGCCGCACAGTTCCCGGACGGTGGTGTCCAGGGTGCCGTACGGCGTCAGCTGGTCCGCTCCGCACGGACCGGTCTGCTCGTCCGTGCCGTCCGTGCCGTCCGTGATGCCGATGAGCCGCGCGGCGTGCTCCGGCAGCGGTGCCGCCGGGCCGGCGCTGCGGAAGAGCTGGTCCACGATGCCCATCGGCAGTTCCCGCTCGGCCCGCGATCCGGTGGCGGTGAGCACCAGTGCGCCCGATTTCGTCGCCTGCCGTGAGAACTCGTGCAGCAGGTGCGTCTTGCCGCTGGCCAGGCCGCCTTCGACCAGTGCCAGTCTGCCGTTGCCGCTGCCGCTCTCCGCAAGCAGTCCCCGCAGTTGGGACAGTGCTGCGTCATAGCCCATCTTTGCCATCTGTTGCCTACCCCCCGAGCTCGGCCTTGTTCCGTGCTGAGCGAGTCCGCGCGCCGGCCGGCGCGCGGCCCGTTCACAGACGATGTCTGGCGATGGCGCCTCCGTCGATCCGCAGCTGGGTCCCGGTGACGTAGCGGGACTCGTCCGAGGCCAGGTAGACCACGGCGTGGGAGACGTCCGCGGTGGAGACGTGGGTGATGGGCATCGCCTGGAGGGTGGCCAGGATCGGTGCCACGTCCGCCTGGGTCGGGTTCTCCAGGTCCGGGCGGTAGGTGCGCAGCATCGCCTCGTTGGTGGTCATGTCGGTGTCCACCGTGGTCGGGTGGACCGAGTTGACCCGGATGCCGCGCGGCGCGAGCTGGAGCGTCAGCTCCTTCATGTAGTCGACGAGGACGCGCTTGCTGAAGCGGTATCCGACGTAGCCGGCGCCGGCCATCTCGTCCTCGCCGATGGGCGGCACCAGGCTCGCGATGGAGCCCGACAGGATGACGGAGGCGCCGTCGCGCAGGTGCGGCAGCGCCGCGTGCACGGTGTTGAGCACGCCGACCAGGTTGACGTCGACGCTGGCGGCGAAGCCGTCGACGGCCACGTCCGGGCCCATGGGCAGGATGCCCGCGTTGGGGATCAGCACGTCGACACCCGCGTCGAGCTCTGCGACGCCCTCGGCGACGGCCGAGCGGACGGCGGCGTAGTCGCGCACGTCGGCGTACTTCACCACCGCCCGGCGCCCGGTCTCGCGGACCAGCCGGGCGGTCTCGTCCAGGTCCTCGTTGCTGGCCATGGCGTAACCGGCGCTCTCGACCTCCTTGCACAGGTCGACGGCGACGATGTCGGCGCCCTCCTCGGCCAGCCGGACCGCGTGACTGCGGCCCTGTCCTCTGGCCGCACCGGTGATCACGGCGACCTTGTTCTCGACCCGACCCATCTTTGGGGACCTCTTTCACGCGGCGGAAGCTTCACGCGACGGAAGCTCTGTTTTCCGGGGTGGAAAAATGAAATGCGGGTTTCGCCGTGGGGGGAGTGGGCGACGGGGATTCGGCTACGGACAGGGGGCTTCGGGACGCATCACCGCTGTGTGCGCCCGAAAAGGGTTGACTGGCAAGTAACCGAGGCCGGATGCCGAGCACCGGTCCGCGCGCAGACCGGTGATCTTGGCCGTAATGCTGTCCGTCATGATGGTCGCATTATTTTGTCCGACTGTTCGGTGGCGCAAGAGAATCGGTAACTGTTCTGTGGAGAACGCCGCTTGCTCACGCGGGGTGTGCTCTCCGGTTCGCGGCTGTTTCCTCAGATTCTATTCAAGTCGCTTGACAGTGTGCCGAGTGTACGTTCCGTGATGCGCGCCCTGGGATCAGTTGGCTGAATCACGTCGGTCAGCTGTGCGGGACCGGGGTGGTGCCGCCCCCGAGAGCGGGGGACGCACCTCCGGTGCCCGTGGACTCAAACGCGACAACCAGTCAAGTATTCGCGCGTAGACAGGACTTGCGAGGGTGCGCTGTCCCGAGCGGGGGCGCGGGGCGAGCGGCTTCTGGGGTCGGTAGGGGTGCCGGCGTCCACCGCACCCCGTCAGTGTGGCGCCCGAAAAGGGCTTGCCGCTCACCTGGCCGAACACCCTTCGGCTGACCCCGCGGTCATTCGGCGGGTGCGGTCATCCGCGAAATGCCGGCCCAGATCCGGCCGGGAGTGTCGAACGTTTCCAGGCTGAGCAGGTCGTCGACGAACCGGATGCGGTACTCCGACTCCAGGTCGCCGATGAGCTCCACCGTGGCCATGGAATCCAGGCCGTAGTCCCGCAGAGAAGTGTTCTCGTCAATCACCTCGGTCGCGGATAGGAACGGAAGGTATCTGCGCAGTATGGCGTCGAACTTGGCGTCGAGCATGATGACTCCGACTCAGAGACGTGGCTGGCTCCTCGCGATGCAAGACCACTACCGGACGCATCGACAACCCCTATCCCCCCTTACTCGCAGGAGATCGGAATGTCCGACCTGGTCGACTCCGCGCTGACGGCGCGATTCCTGCGCGGGCTGGCCGTCGCGCCCGCCGGCACCGCGGTGCGGGTCGGCGCCCGCTCCGTGCGCTACGCCGAGCTGCACGAGCTGGCCCTGCGCTGGGCGGGCGCGCTGCACGCCGCGCCGGGCGGCCCGCCGCGCGCCGTCGGCGTGCTCACCGACCGGACCCTGGAGGGCTACGCCGGCGTCCTGGCCGCGCTGTACGCCGGAGCCACCGTGGTGCCGCTGCACGCCGGCTTCCCGCTCGAACGCACCCGGCACATGCTGCGCACGGCCCGGGTGGACGCGGTCGTCGCCGACGGGCCCGGCCTCGCGACCCTGCGCCAACTCGCCCACGCGGGACTGCGGTTGCCGGTCCTCGCCCCCGAGGGCGGAGACCACGGCACCCTGCCGGCGATCCCGGTGACCGGGCGCCCCCTCGACACGCCGGTGCGGGTGCGCGACACCGACGCGGCCTACGTCCTGTTCACCTCAGGCTCCACCGGCCGCCCCAAGGGCGTGCTCATCACACACGGCATGACCCGGCACTACTTCACCCTCGCCGACCGGCACTACGACTTCGGCGCCGACGACGCCTTCTCCCAGACGTTCGACCTGAACTTCGACTGCGCGATGTTCGACATGTTCTGCGCCTGGGGCGCCGGCGCCGGCCTCCACCCCGTCCCGGCCCAGGCCTACCGCGACCTGCCCGGCTTCTTCGCCGAGCGCTCCCTGACCGTCTGGTTCTCGGCGCCGAGCGCCATCACCCTGGCCCGCCGCACCGGCGGCCTCGCCCCCGGCGGCATGCCCACGCTGCGCTGGAGCCTGTTCGCGGGCGAGGCGCTGCGCGCGGCCGACGCGGTCGCCTGGCAGGACGCGGCCCCCGGCTCCACCGTGGCGAACATCTACGGGCCCACCGAACTCACCCTCACCGTCACCGGCCACCGCTGGTCCCCGCAGACGTCACCGGACCTGTGCGTCAACGGCCTGGTACCCATCGGCACCGTGCACGAGGGCCACGACCACCTGCTGCTCACACCCGACGGGCGGTTCTCCGACCACGAGGGCGAACTGTGCGTCACCGGGCCCCAGATGACCCCCGGCTACCTCGACCCGCAGGACAACGAGCAACGCTTCCTCCGGCACGACGGACGGACCTGGTACCGCACCGGCGACCGGGTGCGCGCCCTGGCCGGCGGCGAACTGGTCTACCTCGGCCGCTGGGACTCCCAGGTGCAGGTCAACGGCTGGCGGGTGGAGCTCGCCGAGATCGAGTTCGCGCTCGCCGGCTGCCCCGGCGTGCGGGACGCGGTCGCCGTGACCCGCACCACGGACGGCACCGTCGAGATCGCCGTCTACTACACCGGCGAACCCGTGCCCGCCGCCCGGCTGGCCAAGCAGCTCGCCGAGCTCCTGCCCAAGGGCATGCTGCCCCGCCGGTACACGCACCTGACGGAAATCCCGCTGAACTCCAACCGGAAGATCGACCGCAGACGCCTCGCCGAGGACGCGGCCGAGCAGCCCCGCACTACGCGGCCGAACTGAGGCCGGGTAGGGGTCGTTAGGGGCTCTTGGCCGCCGTCCGCTGCGCGAGCGTGGCGCGCAACGGCAGGCGGAAGCAGATCGCGGAGGAACCTCTTGACGTCGGCACACACGCTGGGGACGCTTCCCGCACCCGAGCAGACACGAGTCCTGGCCGAACTGGTGCGCGAGCAGCTGCTCATCGTGCTGCGCGAGGCCGGCGAGGAGCCGGACACCGTCGACCCCGCCCGGCCCTTCCGCGAACTCGGTGTGGACTCCCTGGGCCTGGTCAAGCTGCAACGGCTGCTGAGCGCGGCCACCGGCCTCACCCTGCCGCCCACCGTCGGCTTCGACTTCCCGACGGCCGCCGACCTGGCCCGCCACCTGCGCGCCGAACTCGTCGGCCCGGCCGCCGCGCCCGCCGAGGAGCCCGCGCCGCCCCCGGCCGCGGACGAGCCCGTCGCCGTGGTCGGCATCGGCTGCCGCTTCCCCGGCGGCGCCGCCACCCCCGACCAGCTGTGGCGGCTGATCGCCGAGGGACGGCACGTCGTCGACGACTTCCCCGACGACCGCGGCTGGGACCTCGACCGGCTCTACGACCCCGACCCCGCCGCCCCCGGCTCCAGCTACGTCCGCCGCGGCGGATTCCTGCGCGACGCCGGCGACTTCGACGCCGGCTTCTTCGGGATCAGCCCCCGCGAGGCGCTGGCCATGGAACCGCAGCAGCGGCTCGTCCTGGAGACCGCGTGGGAGGCGCTGGAGCACGCCGGCATCGACCCCGACACCCTGCGGGGCAGCCGCTCCGGCGTGTTCATCGGAGCCGACCCGCAGGACTACGGCATGCCGCTGCACGAGGCCCCGGACGGCCTCGACGGCTACCTGATGACCGGCAACGCCCCGAGCGTCCTGTCCGGGCGGGTCGCGTACGTGCTGGGCACCGAGGGCCCCACGCTGAGCGTCGACACCGCCTGCTCCAGCGCGCTGGTGGCCCTGCACCTCGCCGTGCAGTCGCTGCGCGCCGGCGAGTGCGCGCTCGCGCTGACCGGCGCCGCGTCCGTCATGGTCCATCCGGGCGCGTTCACCTCGTTCAGCCGCCAGCGCGGACTGGCCCCCGACGGGATCTGCCGGCCCTTCGCCGCCGCCGCGAACGGCACCGCCTGGTCCGAGGGCGCCGCCGTGTTCGTCCTGGCCCGGCTCTCCGAGGCGCGCCGGCTCGGCCACCCCGTGCTGGCGGTGATCCGCGGTACGGCCATCAACTCGGACGGCGCCAGCAACGGCCTGACCGCGCCCAACGGACTCGCACAGCAGCGCGTCATCCGGCAGGCCCTGGCCAACGCCGGGCTGACCACCGGCGACGTCGACGCCGTCGAGGCGCACGGCACGGCCACCACCCTCGGCGACCCCATCGAGGCGCACGCCCTGATCGCCACCTACGGCACCGCGCACACGCCCGAGGAGCCGCTGTGGCTGGGCTCGGTGAAGTCCAACATCGGGCACAGCCAGTCCGCCGCGGGCGCCGCCGGACTCATCAAGATGATCATGGCGATGCGGCACCGGGTGCTGCCGCCCACCCTCCACGTCGACCGGCCCACCCCGCACGTCGACTGGTCCGCCGGCACCGTGCGCCTGCTGACCGAGGCCGTGCCCTGGGAGCCGGGCGACCGCCCGCGCCGCGCCGGCGTCTCCGCGTTCGGCGTCAGCGGCACCAACGCCCACGTCGTCGTGGAGGAACCGCCGCGCCCCGAGCCCGCCCCCGAGCCGCGCCCGCGGCCCGAGGGCCCGCTGCCCACGGCCGTCTCCGCCCGCTCCGCGCCCGCCCTGCGCGCCCAGGCCCAGCGCCTGCTGGACCTGACCCGCACCGAGCCCCGCCCCCGCCGCGACGACCTCGCGCACTCCCTCGCCACCGGCCGGGCCGCCCTGCCGCACCGCGCCGTGCTGCTCGCGGCCGACGACGACGAGCTCCAGGCCGGCCTGCGCGCGCTCGCGGCCGGCGAGACCCACCCCGCGCTGGTCACCGGCGCGGCGACCGGCGGCGCACTGGCCTTCCTCTTCACCGGGCAGGGCAGCCAGCGCCTCGCCATGGGCCGCCGGCTGCACCACGCCTGCCCCCGGTTCGCCGAGGCGCTGGACGAGGCGATCGGCTACCTCGACCTCCAGCTCGACCACTCCCTGTACGACGTGCTCTTCGCCGCCGAGGACTCCGCTCCGGCGCGGCTGCTCGACCAGACCCTGTACGCCCAGCCCGCGCTGTTCGCCCTGGAGACCGCGCTGTTCCGGCTGGTCGAGTCCTGGGGCCTGCGCCCGGACTTCGTCGCCGGGCACTCCGTCGGCGAACTGACCGCGGCCCATGTCGCGGGCGTGCTCAGCCTGCCCGACGCGGCGATGCTGGTGGCCGCCCGCGGCCGGCTCATGCAGGAACTCCCGCAGACCGGCGCCATGGTGGCCGTCACCGCGCCCGCCGACGAGGTGACCGCACTGCTGCGCGAGACACCCGGCGTCGACATCGCCGCGATCAACGGCCCGCACGCCGTCGTCATCTCCGGCGAGGAGGCCCCGACCGCCCGCGTCGCCGCCGCACTGGCCGCCCGCGGGCACCGCACCAGGCGCCTGCGGGTCAGCCACGCCTTCCACTCGGCGCTCATGGAGCCGATGCTGGCCGAGTTCCACCGGATCGCCCAGGTCATGACGTACGCGGACCCCGAGATCCCCGTCGTGTCCAACGTGACCGGCGCCCTGCTCGCCCCGGACCGGCTGCGCTCACCCGAGTACTGGGTCGAACACGTGCGCCAGCCCGTGCGGTTCGCCGACGGCATCGCCTTCCTGGCGGCGGCCGGCGTCACCACCTTCCTCGAACTCGGCCCCGACGGCGTGCTCTCGGCGATGGCACGGGACTGCGTCGACGACGACACCGACCGCGCGTTCACCCCCGCACTGCGCCGCGACCACGACGAGCAGACGGCCCTCCTGTCGGCCGTCGCGCTGGCCCACGTCCGCGGCGCCCGCGTCGACTGGGACGCCTGCCTGCCGGACGCCCGGCGGATCGAACTGCCGGCGTACGCCTTCCAGCGGCAGCGCTACTGGCTCACCGCGGCCCGGCCGGCGGGTGACGCGCGCGGCGTCGGGCAGCAGCCCGTCGACCATCCGCTGATCGGCGCGATGCTGACCCTGGCGGCCGGCGACGGCGTACTGCTGAGCGGCCGGCTCTCACCCCGCCTCCAGCCGTGGCTCGCCGACCACGTCATCGCGGGCAGCACCCTGCTGCCGGGCACGGCGTTCGTGGAACTCGCCCTGCTCGCCGCCGACCAGGTCGGCTGCGACACCGTCGAGGTCCTCGACCTGGAGGCGCCGCTGACACTGCCCGACGACTGCGCCACGGCCCTGCAGATCGTGATCGGCGAGGCCGACGCCACCGGCCGGCGCACCGTGGCGTTCTACGCCCGGCGCGAGGACAGCACCGCCGAGGACGACTGGGCACGGCACGCCGGCGGCGTACTCGCCCGGTCCACGACAGCCCCCGCCGCGGGAACGGCGGCGTGGCCGCCCCCCGGCGCGCAGCCCGTCGACGTCACCGGCTTCTACGACCGGCTGGCACAGGAGGGGTACGGATACGGGCCCGCCTTCCAGGGCCTGCGCGCCGTCTGGCGCACCGAGGGGGAGGTCCACGCCGAGGTCGCGCTCCCGGCGGGCCACGGCGACGCCGCCTACGGCCTGCACCCGGCGCTGCTCGACGCCTCCCTGCACGCGCTCGGCCACGCCCTGCCGCAGCCGGACGGCCAGGTGACCCTCCCCTTCACCTGGCGCGGCGTGTCCCTGCACGCCACCGGCGCGGACGCGGTCCGCGTACGGATCACCGCGACGGCGGCCGACACGGTGCGCGTCGAACTCACCGACAACGCGGGCGCGCCGGTGGCGTCGGTGGACTCCCTGGCCGTCCGGTCGGTCGACGCCGACCGGATCGGCGGCCCCGGCGGCAGAGGCGCCCTGCTCCGCCTCGACTGGACCGAGACACCGCTCGCCGCGCCCGCCGCCGACGCCACCTGGGCCGTCCTCGGACCCGACCCGCACGGACTCGGCGCCGCCCTCGGCGCCCGGCACGCGGCGGACCCCGCCGGGGCGGCGGGCGCCGACCTGGTGGTGGCCACGGTGCGGGCGCCGGCCGGGACCGCGCCGCCCGACGGGGCCCGCGACACCACGGCGCGGACACTCCGCCTGGTGCAGGACTTCCTGGCCGACGAACACCTGGCCGACGCACGGCTGGTCGTGGTCACCGAGAACGCCGTGCCCGCGCTGTGGACCCGGACACCCGACGACGCCGCGCTGGCCACGGCACCCGTATGGGGACTGCTGCGCGCCGCACAGGCAGAGCACCCTGGCCGCCTGATCCTGCTCGACGCGGACCCCGCGGCGGCCGGGGCCGGGCCGGGCCTCGCCGCGCTGCTGCCCGCGGCCGCGGCCTGCGACGAGCCGGAACTCGCCGTGCGCGACCGACGGCTGCTCGCCCCCCGGCTGGTCCGCGGCGGCGGCACGGCCGAGGCGGGCGGCGGACCCGGCCACGGCACCGTGCTGATCACCGGCGGCACCGGCGGCCTCGGCGCGCTGGTCGCCCGCCACCTGGTCACCGAGCACGGCGTACGGCACCTGGTGCTGGCCGGCCGGCGCGGCGTCGAGGCGCCCGGCGCCCGGGACCTGCGCGCCGAACTCACCGAGGCCGGAGCCACCGTCACCATCGCGGCCTGCGACGTCTCCGACCGCGACGCGCTGTCCGCCGTACTCGGCGCCCTGCCCGGGGACCGTCCCCTCACCGGCGTCGTGCACGCGGCCGGCGTCGTCGACGACGGCACCTTCGAGGACCTTACGCCGGACCGCCTCGGCACCGTCCTGGCCCCCAAGGCCGACGGCGCCTGGCACCTGCACGAACTCACCCGCGGCCTGCCGCTGCACGCCTTCGTCCTGTTCTCGTCGGCGGCCGGATTCCTCGACGGCGCCGGCCAGGCCAACTACGCGGCCGCCAACACCTTCCTCGACGCGCTGGCCCACCACCGACGGCTCGCGGGCCTGCCCGCCACCTCCCTCGCCTGGGGACTGTGGCCCCGCGAGCACGGCATGGGCGCCGGCCTGTCCGACGTGGCCGTCCACCGCGTCACCCGGCTCGGCCTGCGCGAACTCTCCGCCGCCGAGAACCTCGCCCTGATGGACGCCGCACTGCGCTCCGGCGAGGCGTTCACCGCACCCCTCTGGTTCGACGCGCACGCCCTGCGCGGCCGGCCCGGCGGCGTCCCGCCCCTGCTGCGCCGCCTGGTCCGGGCGCCCGCCCGCCGAACGTCCGGCGCCGGCCCGGCCGGCCGCGCCCCGGCCGCGCAGCGCCTCGCCGAACTCCCGGACGAGCAGCGGCGCGAGCACCTGCTCGACCTGGTGCGCCAGCAGGTCGCGACCGTGCTCGGCCACTCCGGCGCCGACGCGATCGACGCCGGACGAGCCTTCAACGACCTCGGCTTCGACTCGCTGGCCGCCGTCGAACTGCGCAACGCCCTGAACACGGCCACCGGTCTGCGCCTGCCCGCCACCCTGGTCTTCGACTACCCGACGCCCCGCGCGCTCGCCGCACACCTCGACGACCGCCTCGGCCAGGGCCGGCCCAGGCGGGCGGCGACCGCACCCGCGGTGCGCGAGGTCTCCGACGAACCCGTCGCGATCATCGGCATGGCCTGCCGCTACCCGGGCGGCGTGTCCACACCGGAGGACCTGTGGCGGCTCGTCGCCGAGGGCCGGGACGCCATCGCCGAGTTCCCCGGCGACCGTGACTGGGACCTCGCCGCGCTGTACGACCCCGAGCCGGGCAAGGCCGGCAGGACCGCCACGAAGGAGGGCGGATTCCTCTACGACGCCGCCCTGTTCGACCCGGACTTCTTCGGCATCGGCCCGCGCGAGGCCGTGGCCATGGACCCGCAGCAGCGGCTCATGCTGGAGGCCTCCTGGGAGGCGTTCGAACGGGCCGGTATCGACCCGCGCTCGGTCCAGGGCTCCCGCACCGGCGTCTTCTCCGGCGTCATGTACCACGACTGGGCCACCCGGCCCGGTGAGATACCCGAGGAGTACGCCGGCTACCTCGGCAACGGCGGCCACACCGCCGTCGTCGCCGGCCGGGTGGCGTACGCCTTCGGCCTGGAGGGCCCGGCGGTCACCGTCGACACGGCGTGCTCGTCGTCCCTGGTGGCCCTGCACCTGGCGGCCCAGGCGCTGCGCAACGGCGAGTGCACGCTCGCCCTGGCCGGCGGCGTCACCGTGATGTCCACGGCGGACACCTTCGTCGACATGAACCGCCAGGGCGGCCTGTCGCCGGACGGCCGGTGCAAGTCGTTCGCCGACGCGGCCGACGGCACCGGCTGGGGCGAGGGTGCGGGTGTGCTGTTGGTGGAGCGGTTGTCGGACGCGGTGCGGCTCGGTCATCCGGTGCTGGCGGTGGTGCGGGGTTCGGCGGTGAACCAGGACGGCGCGTCGAACGGGCTCACGGCGCCGAACGGTCCGTCGCAGGAGCGGGTGATCGGGCAGGCGCTGGCGTCGGCGGGGTTGTCGCCGGTGGATGTGGATGTGGTGGAGGGGCACGGGACGGGGACGGTCCTGGGTGATCCGATCGAGGTGCAGGCGTTGCTGGCGGCGTATGGGCAGGGGCGGTCTGCTGAGCGGCCGTTGTGGCTGGGTTCGGTCAAGTCGAATCTCGGTCATACGCAGGCGGCTGCGGGTGTCGCGGGGATCATGAAGATGGTGCTGGCGATGCGGCATGGTGTGCTGCCGCGGACGCTGCATGTGGATGAGCCGTCGGGTCAGGTGGACTGGTCGGCGGGGGAGGTGCGGCTGCTGACCGGTGCGCGGGAGTGGCGTCGTGAGGAGGGCCGTCGGCGTCGGGCTGGTGTGTCGTCGTTCGGGATCAGTGGCACGAACGCGCATGTGATCGTGGAGGAGCCGCCCGCGGTCGGTGCCGTGTCTGTGGGTGATGATGTGTCGCCGGTGGCGTGGGTGGTGTCGGGCAGGACGCCGGAGGCGTTGACGGCACAGGCGGGGCAGATCCGCTCGCATGTGGCGCAGGACGAGTCGTTGCGTGCGGTGGATGTGGCGTGGTCGCTGGCCGGGCGGGCGCGGTTCGAGCATCGGGCGGTGGTGGTCGGCGCGGACCGGGAGGAACTCCTGCGGGGTCTGGGCGGGGTGGCTGCCGTGTCTCCGGTGGCGGGCAGGCTTGCTTACTTGTTCACCGGGCAGGGTGCGCAGCGGCTGGGTATGGGGCGTGGACTCGCTGGGCGTTTTCCCGTCTTCGCGGCGGCGTTCGATGAGGTGACGGCAGCGCTGGACG